>JAICXG010000001.1 GCA_025980625.1 Chthoniobacterales bacterium | reverse complement strand
GGCTCGAGCAGGGGGAGACGATGACCCACCTGAATGGTTTCGTAGGCCACGCCGGTGACACCGGAATTCACGACTGCTTCGGTAAGTGAACGGCTCGCCGCGAGATGCAGATAGGTGAAAAGAATTTGGCCCTTTCGCAAAAGCTCGTACTCAGCCGGCAATGGTTCCTTTACTTTCACGATCATCTCGGCATCGGCAAAAAGATCGGCTGCCTTCTCCATGACCCTTGCCCCTGCTGCCGCGTAGTCAGAGTCGGGATAACCCGAACCCATCCCTGCATCCTTTTGCACCAGCACGGTGTGACCGCGCTTCGTGAGCTGTTGAGCCGCCGCAGGCACCAGACTTACACGATTCTCCTGTGGCTTAATCTCTTTTGGAATGCCGATGATCATAGTTTTGCCCACTTGCTTCGCATTTTCCGGGGCGCGAAGCTAGTTCAAAGAAGGATCATCGGGCGCGGCCGCCAACATCTTGAACCAGGGGCCGAGGCTGCGCATAATATCAAACCAGAGTCTCGGCAGGCGTTCCGGAGCAAGCGCGGTGCGACTGGGCTTTTGCAAGACCCAGGCATTCTGGCGCAACTCATTCTCCAGTTGGCCCGCCGTCCAACCCGCATAACCGACAAAGGCGCGGATTGCGCTCCGATCGTGTTCCGCCAGTTCATGCGCGTGCTCGAGATTCACGTGGTGATTTAAGCTCAGCGAGTTCTGCCCGTTCCAATCGAAGGCTGCAAACATCAGTTGGTTCGTGCCGACGGGTCCGCCGAGAAACACCGGCACATCGGCAAGCGCGTCGGGCGGCGGCTCAGTCACTAATTCTGAAACATGTTTATCGAGCGGGCGATTGATGATGACTCCAACGGCGCCTTCCGACTCGTCGTGCGAAGAGATAAAGAGCACGCTCCGGCGAAAATTCGGATCGAGCATGCTCGGGTGCGCGACCAGCAGCTGACCGGTGAAATTCTGCGGCTGGCTCGGCTGGCGACGCATAAGAAAATAGAAGACCACCCATGCTGCTCTGCAAGTTGCGGGCGCGGGCCCACCCTCGCCTACAACCGCAGAATCGGTCCTTCCAGATTTCCTTCGCGCCACGCGAGCGAAGTCGCCGTGACCAGCTTTTGCGCCTCGTTAGGCAAACAGCCGAGGAGCGCATTGCGCCGGGCCGCATCCAGCTCGCCGAAAATATCGTCGATCAGGAGGAGCGGCGGCGCCCCGAAATTTTCAGCAAAGATTTGCGCCTGAGCCAGCTTGAGAGCGAGCGCGGTAGTGCGCTGCTGTCCCTCCGAGGCAAAGGGTGCCGCCGGTCGCCCTTCCACCAAGAGGCGCAGATCATCGCGATGCGGCCCGACCGTCGTTAGGCGAAGCCGCGTTTCCTCGGCTCGGGCCCGCGCCAGTTGCGCGGCGAAATCCTCTTCGCTGCCCGGCGCGTACTCGAGCCCGAGCATTTCCTGGCCGCCGCCGATCTGGCGCTGGCTTTCCGCCGCGCGCGGGGCCAGTCGCCTAACGATCGCGCTACGCAGCTCGCGCAGCAGATTGCCCGAGCGGACGAGCGGTTCGGTGTAAGCGGCCAACTCGCGCGGCCGGGGATGGGCCGACTTGAGGAGCGCGTTGCGGGAACGAAGCGCGCGTTCATAGGCGCGCAGCGCGGGGCGATAACGCACGTCGATCTGCGCGCCGATGAAATCAAGATAGCGCCGGCGCAGCTCCGCGGGCCCGCGCACGAGATCAAGATCGTGATTGGCAAAAGAAACGACGCGGGCAAGACTCAGGTATTCCGCCAGATCGCGTTGCTCAACCCCGTCGAATGCCACCTTCCGCCGCAGCGCGCTGTAGTAAAACTGCAAGCGGTGATCGGAGGCGTGGCCGACCAGCACAAACGATCGCTCACCCAAGCGCAGAGCCGGAGCGAGATTGGTGGAACGTTGCGATTGCAAACGCAGCAGCACGCAAGCCGCTTCGAGCAGCGTCGTCTTGCCGCGCCCGTTCGGGCCGACAATGAAATTGAATCCCGGCGCAAATTCCGCCGCGTAGGAAGCGAAGCAGCGGAAGTTGCGCAATTGCAGATCGCGAAGATTCACGGCGTGATTGCCTGAAGGAGGCGGTACGATGCGGGTTTCGTCAACGTGCTTGCGTTCCGCCGCAAAACTGGATTTCCAGGACGACGCAAAATTATTTCTTGCATGCCAGCGTTAGCTCCCGTATTCGGGAGTCGAATTTGAACGATTGTTCTGGGGGGAACAGCCGCCCTTCATGCCCTTCGGGTGTGGGGGGCGGTACTTTTTTGGGGTGATGGAGTTGGAGAGGAAGCGCCGCGCAAAGCAGCCAGGGTCGCGGCGAATAGGATGGCCGCTCGCCATCGTTCTCGTCATTGTCGTTCTCGCGCTTCTCGCTGGCTTTGTCTTCTACCGGATCGAGACCTGGCCCGCGCGCACCGCCGCGCAGAGCACGGCGCGACTCGAGCAGCTCGGGCGCGAGGCGCGCGACGCATTCGTTAGGCTGGTGCACCTCCAGCCGCGGGTCACGATCAACAACCATGTCTACCTCGAGCAAAGAAGCGCGATCGCGGAGTTGTCGGTCCTCGCCCGCCGGGTCGAAGTCGACCACGAGATGCTCCACACCTGGGCCGGAAGCACGAAGCGGGTCAAACTCCACGGCACTTATCTCGTTAAAGCCGGTTTCGATCTTCGGAAAAAATTTCTCGTCGAGATCCAGCCGGACGAAATCATGATCGAGCTCCCGCATGCCCAAATCCTCTCGGTCGAGCAAGAGGAGGTCGAAGTGCTCGCCCTCGAGAACGGATTTTGGAATCGCATTTCTCCTGATGACATCGAGAAGGAACTCGCTCTCCTGCCGCAGTTGGCCCGGGAAAAATCAGGCGGCTTGCCGGCGGAAGCGGAGCAGGGTTTCACGCGCGAGCTGCGCGAAAAATTTCACCCGCAACAGCCGGTTCGTGCCATCTTTGCAGCGCCTTCGCCGCGTGGTTAGGCGTCGTTAGGCGCAGAACCGCACCAGCTGATGTCGTTTCGAAAACGTCTTCTCCTTCTCTTGCTCGTCGGGCTTCTCCTCGCCGCGCTCGACGCGGTGTTGGCGCCTGTTCTAATTCCCGCGGGCATTCGCCTCTGGCTGCGCTGGGCGGCGGCGCGCGAAGGGCTGCAGGCGGAGATCGGGACAATCGACGCGCCGTTGCTCCAACCGGTCACGATCCAGAAGCTGCGCCTTTTCTCGCCCCCCGGCGCGGCGCGGGAGGTCTCGATCGAAGTTCACAAACTCGTCGTGGAGCTCAATTTTCACGGCCAAATTCTCTCCCATCGCAGCGCCTTCCTGCGCTCCATCAAGGTCGACCAGCTCAATGTGAAACTCCGCTTCCCGATCCCGAGAACTGCGACAAAAGAGCTGGATTGGGCCCTTCTCGCCCAGCTCGTTCCGGAAAATTTCCGTATCGCTCAGGCCGACCTCGACCTAACGACTGCCAATGTCGCGGCCAGTTTGCGGGGATTGACACTGAGCGCGAGCGCGATCGAGGCGGGAAAATTCCTCGCGCGCGAGGTCGCGGTGAGATCGCCGCTTCTGCGGAAAACTTTCGTCGATCTCCGCGGCGCGACCTCGTGGGAAGGCAATCGCCTAACGATTGCCGGAATCCCGCTCGTCCGCGGCCTCGATCTGGAAGCGCTCACCCTCGATCTCTCGCGCCTGGCGCGAAGACGGGTGCGAACTGATCTCCAGCTCGATGCCTATGGCGGCACACTCCGCACCAGCCTGGAGGCGAAAGCCGGGAAGAAATCGTCGGTCGATGTCGCCGGATCCGCTTCCAACATTTCCCTCGCGCAGATCGCGAGCACGTTCGGCTTCCTCGAGCCGATCACCGGCCGGATCCGCGCGAGCAAGTTCACCTTGCGCGGAAATCCCGGCCAGTTTCTCGATGGCACCGCGTCGGTCTGGATGGAGCTGACAGATTTCGCCTGGCGCGAGCGGCGCGCCGACAGCGTCATGTTGGGCGCGACCTATTACGATCGCCGTCTTGCGGTTGACCAGCTTTACATCCGCCAGCGCGAGAACCAGCTCACGATCAATGGCCAATTGCTCTGGCCGAAAAAGGGACGCAGTTGGATGGAGTTGCCGTTCCGCTGCCAATTGAGTGCGACCATTCCCGACCTAAACAGTTTCGCCAAGCTCTTCGGCGCGACCACCGGCGACTTTACCGGCGCGGTCACCGCGGAAGGAGACATCGATGCGCTTGCCTCGGAAGCGCACGGAGCGCTCAACCTCCGTGGCAACGGTGTGAGCTTTCGCGGTGTCACCCTCGACTCGTTAGGGGCCGCCATGCACTTGCGCGGCGGCGAGATCACGCTCGAGAGCCTGGAAGCGCGGCACGCGCAGGATTTTCTCCGTGCAGCGGGCGAGATCGATCTGCGCGCGCCGCATCGTTTCACCGCCCGCCTCACCGGTGCGATCAATGACCTCGCCAGCTACGCTCCGCTTTTTCCAGCCGATTGGCAGAACTCGAACCTCGGCGGCGGTGCAACCTTCGATTGGCGCGGCGACGGCACAGTCGCAGCCAACTCTGGCACCTTCCAGTTCTATGCTCATGGATTGCGATTGCCGATTCCTTTGTTGCGTATGCCGCTCGATTTCACGCTCGAAGGGAGCTATTCGCCGCGCGATGTTTTCTTTCGCACGTTCCAGGTCGGGAACGACCGCTTGTGGTTAGGCGGCTATCTCATGCTCGGCGCAAACTTCGTCGAGTTCCAATCGCTCCGGCTCACGCTCGATGGCGCGCCGCGCGTCACCGGCACAATCTTTTTTCCCTTCGGAATTGATCGCTGGCGGAACACGCGCCGGGTCTTTGCGGCGTTGGATGCAAAACAGAAGTTCGACCTCGACCTCGCCATCGATCATCTCGATCTGGGAAAACTGGGTGATGCTCTCGGGGAAAAGCTTCCGCTGGATGGCGTCCTCGAGGGCAAAGTCGCCGCTTTCGGTTCGTTAGGCGCACTCCAGATCACAGGCGGCGGCCGGCTGCAGAACTTCGGGGGGGCGTCATCGAAGGATATGCTCGTCTTCGACGGTCACTATATCGACGGACGTGCCGATGGCGAAGCGACCGCGTTGTTTGGTAAGTCGTCGCCGGTCTGGGCGAATGCCTCCATCCCGTTGCGGCTGGATAAGGAGCACCTCGAGGTCGGTAGCGTGCTCGATCCGACGGCGCCATTTTCCCTCACGGCCGGTTGTTCGGCCCTTTTCCTGGAGGATTTGCCTAACGAAATGCAGTCCTGGGCGCCGCACGGTTTGCTCAGCGGCACGATTGCCTTCTCCGGCTCGTTAGGCGCTCCCCGCATCTCCGGAGAAGCGCAAATTCTCGGCGCGGCGCTGAAGCCGCCTCCGCCCTGGCCGGAGCTGAATGATCTTAGCGCACAACTCCGTTTCGCAACCGATCGCGCCGACATCAGTATCCGAGGCGAAATCGGAGGAAGAGAGCTGGGTTTGTCTGCCCGCCTAACGACCGCACCACCCGACTTCCAGCTTTCGATCGAGCCGGCGGAGGGCGAACTTGCGCTGGTCGATCTTCCGCCGAGCGGCGCCAATCTTTCCAGCATCCGCCTTATCGGCGAGGGGAACGGAGGTGAAAAACCGCGGCTCGAAAAAGCGGTGGTGCGCGGAAGGCTCGGCTCGGGGACGGGCAGCCTAACGATTTATTCCAGGGCACCGGAGACTCAAGCTTTCCTCACCGAGCAGCGAACATTCTTCCTCCGGCCGCGATCGATGCGGACCGAACCGTTGCTCCTGCGCACCGTCCCGCCGCCGCCGATCTCGTTAGGCTTGCCTAACGAGCGACAAACCCGGTGGCCGTGACGACCTGGCCGTCACGAATAAGCGCGGTGTGCTTCTGCGCGCCGGTGTAAACGCCAAACATGTTTCGGGCGTTGACCGAGAAATCGACCAAAAACCCGGAGATCGTTTTGCCTTGCACCTTTAGCTCCCCCGGTCGCGGCTCGCTCCGCCATTTAATAATCAGGCTCTGCGGATCGAGGAGCGCCGAGTTGAGCCAGCTGGTGATGATCTCCTTGTACTTGTCGGGATAAGCGCCGTAGACAGGGTTCGGTGCTGGCGGCGGCGATTGGGGAAAACCGGCAAGCGGTAGCAGGCCGACTGCGACGATCAGCGCGGCCAGAATTTTCGTCTGCCACTTCATGTTTTCAGGATAGGCGCTGCCTGCCGCAAGTCGAGCCTGCATCAAGGGGCGGCGCCCGCGATTTGGGACCGCGCCTTCTCGTTAGGCGTGAGCAGCTTCACGAGCAAATCGGCAAGTCTCCAGCCGGCCTTGTGCATTTCGTCAAGGACAGTGTCGGCCGCCCATTTTGCATACGGCATCTCGTGCTCGCCCGGTTTCTCCACGAGTTCGCCTTCGGCGACCAGTTTCCCGTTGTCCAACCTGGGCGCGATGTTTTGATAATGCAGCCGGCCATACGCTTCGCGCGCGATCGGCAGGATTTCATTTGCCCATCCTTCCGGATAATCCTCGAGCGGCAGCGTCGGCGACATCTGCCAATGCGTCGGTTCGACTTTCGCGAGTCGACTCGTTAGGGACTTTAGCGCCAGATCCGTCTTTTGTTGCCGGAGTTCCTTCGGCATGGTCGCGGGAAGCAGCGGGAGGTTTGCCAGGACTGCGTCGGCGTCCCAGTAGCCGTGAAATTTCGGATCGCGTTTGCGCGGGAAGCCGCCGGCGAGCTTGAGTCGAAGGGAATTGCCGCCCTCGTCCGGTAACGCCGCGCTGATCTTGTCCGGATTCACCGGCTTGCCTTTGCGGTCGAAGTACTCGGCGCCGACATGGAGGGGTTGATGGATGTCGCCGACATAATGGGCGAGGAGAATGAGCGCGATCGGCTGGGTGATTTTGCGTTCGTTGCTCGCCGGAATATTTCCGGCCAGAACCTCGATGCAGTAGCGCATCATGTGGACGATGTCCCATGGGCTCCGACCGGTTTTGCCCCCGGCATAATCCGCATTCCCGGCCAGCGGCACATCGGTGTAGTGGAACCAGTGATGCGACGGCACGGGCGAGTTTAGGTCATCCGTAGGCGGATTGGCTTTCCAGAACTCGCGCAACTGCTCCGCAATCAGCGGATGAGAGGAGAAATATCGCTGCACGTTTGGGCCTTCGACGCCCGGCTTGTCCCACTGCTTGATCGTGTCGGCGATCATCGAGACCTCCTCGAGAGTGTAGCCGTCGAGCAGTTCCGAAACGCGTGCGCCGGCCAAGGTGCGAGCGAGCCGTTGATCGGCGATTGCGCCGATGATCTTGTGTCCCTCGGGGCCGTAGGCGCGGGCCGCGAGCGCAAACAAACAAATACAGCCAGCAGCCAACGACAAAACTTTGTGCATGGAATTGGGAAACGCGCCGGCGGCCAAGATAGGTCAAACCGAGGACGTTGCCTATCTTGTCGTCCTGCGTGAAGCGCTTGGATGAACGAGGAGCAGGGCGGCCGGCCTAACGAGTCACTGCCATTCTGCCCGACTCTGCCTCCTCAAACCCGAGCGACTTCTGCTGCGCGGCCGTGCTCTCTCGTGCGGGCGCGACTTCATCCTGCGGTTTCGCTTTCGTTAGGCGCATCCCGACCAGCTTGCTGATGCCCCGTTCTTCCATCGTCACGCCATAAAGGATGTCTGCCTTCGCGATCGTGCGCTTGTTATGCGTGATGATGATGAACTGGCTTTGGTTCACAAATCGATCGAGCACTTTGATGAAGCGGTTGATGTTCGATTCGTCGAGCGGCGCGTCCATTTCGTCGAGAACGCAGAACGGGCTCGGCCGCACCATGTAAATCGCAAAGAGAAGCGCGACCGCCGTCATCGTGCGTTCGCCGCCGGAAAGGAGCGAAACGCTTTGCAATTGTTTCCCTGGCGGCTTCGCGATGATGTCGATTCCGCAGTTGAGCGCGTCGTTTTCATCGAGCAACGCAAGATCGGCTCGACCGCCGCCGAAAAGCTCGGCGAACATTTCTCGAAAGTTGATCCGGACCTGCGCGAAAGTTTCCGCGAAAAGTTTTTCCGTCGTCTGGTTGATCCGGGCGATGACATCGAGCAGTTCGCGGCGGGAATTCGTCAGGTCGGTATTCTGCGTTTCGAGAAACTTGTAGCGCTCCTCGAGTTCGTCGTACTCGTGCACGGCGTCGAGATTCACCGGGCCCATCGCATCGAGCTGCCGGGTCATCTCTTCGACCAGCAGACGGAGTTGTTCTTCCTCGATTTGTTCGGTCGCTGTTTCCGCTTCGGCTTTGCCGCGCTGTTTGATCTGCGCGCGGTAGCTCTTGATGAACGCATAACGATCGACCGCAAACTCGCGCAGGTCGATCTGGTAGCGCCGCATCACGTGCTCAGCGAGATTTTCCATTTTCAACTGGATCTGCGTCTGCCGCACTTCTTCCTTCCCGCGCGCGTCGTGCAGCTCGCTCAATGCTTTGCGCCGCACCCGCAAGTCTGCCTCTAGCTCGTTGACCTCGGCGAGGCGCGCCGCGCGCGTCTGCGCGATCTCCGCGACGGCGGCTTCGGCGCGCGTCAGGTTGACGTTGTTTTCCTCGATCGCGCGCTCGGCTGCGGCGGTCTCGACGCTCTGCTGTTCGAGCCGCGCCTGGTAATTCGCGATGTCGCTGCGCCGGGTTGCGATCAATTCGGAAAGCTCGGCCTCGCGGGTAGTCATCGGCGCGCGCTGGGTGCGCAAGCCTTCGTGCCGCTGCCGCTCCGTCGCGACCGCGAGCCGGAGTTCGCCCACCTGCTCTGTGATCTCTGCGTCGCGCAGGTGTTCGGTTTCCGCCGCCGATTCCAAATTCGTTAGGCGCTTGCGTCCGCCGGCGAGAAATTCTCGCTGCTCCTCGGCTTCATTTTCCAGGTGCGCCAATCGTTCAGCCGCACTGGCAAGTTGCTGATCGAGCGTCGCGCGCTCCCAATCGAGCGCTTCGAACCGGCGATTCGCTTCGTACCATTCGCGATCGAGCGCGCTCGTCCGTGCGGTGGTAGCGCCGTGCTCACTCCGGGCCGCCTGAAGTTGCTCGCGAATATTGGCCAAATGCTCGGCTGCGGCACCTACGTGACGTTTCGCTTCGTCGCGTTTTTCCTGAAGATTTGCTTGCTCGCCGAGAAGCTTCTCCTGTTCGGCGGCGAGCTTCGCGATCTGAGTTTTGCGCGCAAAGAGCGAGCCGATTTCCTGATTGATCAGGCCGCCGTAGATCACGCCCTCGGCGGAAACAACTTCACCGCCGCGGGTGGCAAAAGTGAGATCCGGAAATTCCCGCTTCAACTTCAAGGCCTCGGAGAGATCTCTGACGAGAACCACGTTGCCTAACAATTGCCTAACGAGCAGGTCAAACTCGACATCGGCGCGGACTTTCTCCGTCGCCCAGCCGATCGCGCCGGGCGGCAGACCTCGCACCGAAGGCGTGGGCGCGGCGCTAAGTCCCGGCGCAATCAGCGCGGTCTGGCCGAGTCGTTTGCCGGTCAGAATTGCGATGATCTCGGGGGCGAGCCCGCCGTCTTGCAGGACAATCGCGTTCAGATTCCGACCAAGCGCGGCTTCAATCGCGCGAATGAAGTCTTCATCGACTTCGATCAAGGAAGCGAGCGCGCCCTTGATCGCGGGCAAGATGCGCTCTGGCTGATCGAGCCCGCGCAGGACCGCCTGCGAACCCTCGGCCAGCCCTTCGCCCTCGGCATTGAGCTGCTGCAGAATTTCCAACCGCGATTGTCCTTCGGTAATCGCGCGATCGTTGCTCATCAAGGCGCTTTCCGCCTCGCGCAATCGCCCTTCCTGGCGATGCAGCTCCTCCTCGGCCGCCGGCGTTTGCGCCCCGAGTTCCTGGAGCGCGGTCTGTTCCTCCTCGGCGGCGGCGCGCACCTGCGCGAGTTGATCGGCAATCGTCTGCCGGGCAGCAGCAGCTTCGCCTAACGACGCTCGCAATTCGGCGACTCGCGGTTCGGTCGCCGCTCGTCGTGCGGTCGTGCTCGCAATCTCGCTTTCGAAATCGGCGAGGCGATTTTCCGATTTCGAGATCGCGAGCTCGAGTGCCTGCAGTTCGCGTTCGCGATTCTCACACGCCTCGCGCACTTCGGCGGCGCGTGCGCTCAACTCTTCCAGCTCGATCTGTTTCGCGGCAAGGAGGCGTTTCGTCTCGAGAAGGAGCAAATCGGTGTCGTGAATTTCCGTTTTCTGTTGCGCCCGTTTTGCTTCGGCCGATGCGACATCCGTTTCGTAGCGCCCGATCAATCCGGTCAATTCCTCGGCACGCTCCCGGTTGAAATCGATCCGATTGCGATACGAGGCGATCTGATTTTGGAGCCGCTGCACTTCGGCGCGAGCCGCGTTGATTTGCGCGTCGACTACATCAAGTTGCGCGCGCTCGCCTGCGACTCGGTTTTCGTACTCCTCGATTTCCGCTTCAGTGCTTCGCTGTTGTTCATCGAGTTGCACGGTTGCGGCGCGCGAGCATTCCAGCTCCGCCGCGAGCGAATCGAGCTGAGCGCGCGAATGATGACTGTCGAGCACCTGCAGATCAAGAAGCAAAGCCTGATAACGTCGCGCTTTTCCGGCCTGGCGCTGGAGCGAGCCGATCTGGCGTTTCACCTCCTTGATGATGTCCCCCAGCCGAAGCAGGTTCGCCTCGGTCGCCTCGAGTTTGCGCAGCGCCTCGCGCTTTTGCGTTTTGTATTTCGTGATCCCGGCCGCTTCTTCGAAAACCGCCCGCCGATCTTCTGGACGCGAGCTGAGAATCTGATCGATCCGGCCCTGTTCCATCATTGAATAGGCGGCGCGCCCGATGCCGGTGTCGGCGAACAAAGCCTGGATGTCCCTCAGCCGGCAGACGGTTTTGTTGAGGAGATATTCCGAAATGCCGTCGCGATAAACTCGCCGGGTCACGCGCACTTCGTGCCAATCGATGCCGAGTTCTGCTGAGCAATCGGTGAAGGTTAGGGAAACTTCCGCAAACCCGACCGGCTTGCGCGAGTCAGTGCCGTTGAAAATGACGTCGGCCATTTCACCGCCGCGCAGGGCTTTGGCCGATTGCTCGCCGAGAACCCAGCGAACGGCGTCGAGGACGTTGGATTTTCCGCAACCGTTAGGGCCAACGATTGCGGTCACGCCTTCGTGAAAGTTGAAAACGGTTTTATCGGCGAACGATTTGAACCCGAAAAGCTCGAGCGATTTAAGATGCATGGGCGCGAAAGCTAGCTGGTGCATACTACCCGCGCAGGCTGGTGACAAGAAAAATAAACGCTATTTGCAGGGCTGGCCGAAGAGCCCCGGCACAAGATATGGTGGAGGGCTGTCAGGTCGCGACCCGCCCACGCCGCTTCAGCAAACTTTCCCGCGCCACAAAAAGGAGGGAAGCAACCACGAGGCAACTCCCGGTGATCTCCAGTTCCCCAAGAGTCGCGTGCGAGAGAATCCAAATGACAACGGCAATTGCAATCACCGGAATGAAGTTGGCTCCGGGAAATCCAAACGGTACGCCTTCGCCGCGGACGTCGCGCCGTTTTAACTCCAGCGCGGCGAGAAAACAAAGAATGTAGAGAAGAAGCACGGCAGTATTCGAGAGCACGGCCAGTTTTTGGAAGGTCGAGCTGAACGAAAGAAAGAAGGCGAGGGTCGCGTAGGTCACAATCGCGACGTGCGGAGTGTGAAACCGCGGATGGATTCGGCCAAAAAAACTCGGGAGGAACCGGTCGCGCCCAAAAGCATAAACGATTCGCGGTGAACTCAAGATGTCGCTTGCAACCCAACCGAAGGCGGAAACAGCTAGGCCGATGAGCATGAGGAGGCGTCCGGCATTCCCGAGAAATCGCGCGGCGGCTTCGGCCAGTGCGGTATCGCCGTAGCGACCGAGTTCATTGCCCATCACACCGAGCGCAACCAACTGGATCATAATATAGAGCAGGGTGGTGATGCCGAGTGCGGTGAAGATCGAGCGCGGCACGGTGCGGGAAGGATTCTTGATCTCGCCACTCGGAACGAGCGCGACCTCGATACCGACAAAGGCAAAGAGGAGTTGGAGAACACTGCGGCCGAGAACGTCACCGTGCGGCCATCCCGGCCAGGCCAGCGCGTGGGGATGGAGAAAAAACAATCCCGCGAAGACAAATATGAGCAGAGGCGCCAATTTTACGATCGTTAGGGCTTCGACCGCGCGCGCGCCTGTGCGCACGCCGCGAATGTTGATCGCGACGAGAAAAGCGAGGACGAGGAGAATCACGACGGGTTTGCCTAACGAACCGCTGAGGATAGGGACGAATGAGCCGACCGAACTGGCGATCAGCTCGACGATTCCGGAGATCGCGAGGATGGCGGTGAGAAAATAGAGAACGCCGGCGAGGAACCCGATATACCGGCCGAACGCCACTTCAACGTAGGCGTAGAGCCCGCCCGTCAGGGAAACGCGGCTGCCGGCGAGTGCGAAAGAAGTCACGAAAAGGCACATCGCCAAACCGCAAATCACGTAAGCGACCCACGAAGCCGCGCCGAGCTGCGCTGCGATCGTGGCCGGCCAGGCAAAAATTCCCGCGCCCACCGTTGCGTTCACGATGTTGGCGGTGAGGCCGGGAACGCCCAGCGCGCGGATCAATTGGCTTTCTCCTGCGGCCGTTTCCGGCTTGTTCATGCGCCGGAGGCTGCGCGACGCAAGCGACGGCGGCAAGTCGTTAGTTGTCGTCGGGCCAAGCTGCTCTACTCTCTCACATGCGCGATTCTTATCTCGACGAATTCTTTACCTTCCTCCGTTTTGCGAGCATTTCGACCGACGACACTTACAAGGAAAAGCTCGTCGAATGCGCGCACTGGCTCGTCGAAAAATTGAATCGCATCGGGCTCCAGGCGCAGCTCGTTTCGACGCCGGGCCATCCGATTGTTTGGGCAAAAAACAAACATCAGCCGGGGCGGAAAACGGTCATGATTTACGGGCATTACGATGTGCAGCCGCCCGATCCGCTCGAGCTCTGGGATTCGCCGCCGTTCGATCCAGTCTTAAGAAACGGCTACGTTTACGCGCGCGGCTCGACCGACAACAAGGGCCAGATTCTTTCGCATATTCTCGGCATCCAGGAAACGATCGCAGAGAAAGGCGATTTGCCGGTCAACCTGCACCTGATCATCGAAGGCGAAGAGGAAATCGGGAGCGGCAGTTTGCCGGGATTTCTGAAGAAGCACCGCGACTCGTTAGGCTGCGATATCGTAGTCGTCTCGGACACGGGAATGATCGCCCGCGGGGTGCCGACTTTGAGTTACGGATTGCGCGGGGTGACCGCGTGCGAAGTAAAAGTGACTGCTGCGAAAATGGATCTGCACTCCGGCGTTTTTGGCGGCGCGGTTGCCAACCCGATCACCGCCCTGGCGCGCTTGCTCGCCACTTTGCACGACGCGAACGGGCACATCGCGATCGAAGGTTTTTACGACGACGTCAAACCGCTGGAGGATTGGGAACGCGACGCCTGGAAAAAATTACCGGTCGACGCCGACAAGCTGATTCTCGATGAGACCAAAGCCCCGGCGCTCTTTGGCGAAAAAGGCTACAGCACTTTCGAGCGGCTTTGGGCGCGGCCGACGGCGGAGCTGAATGGCATCGGCGGCGGTTATCAAGGACAGGGAACGAAAACGGTGATCGCGAGTCATGCGATGGCGAAGCTCACCTTCCGGCTCGTGCCGAATCAGGAGGGCGACAAGGTTCTGAAGCTCGCGCACAAACATTTTGAGAAACATCTTCCGCCGGGGGTGACGATGGAAATCACTGACGGCCATAGCGGACCCTGGTATCTGACCGATCCACATTCGGCTTTTGGCGAGGCGGCCCAGCACGCGCTGAAAGAGGCGTTCGGCACCGAGGTGGCGCTGATCCGCGAGGGCGGGAGCATTCCGATTGTCTCGCAGTTCCGCGATATTCTCGGAGTCGAGACGTTGCTGCTCGGGCTGGCGCTGCACGACTGCCGGGCGCATTCGCCTAACGAGAACTTCCCGCTCGAAAACCTGCAGAACGGGATCAAGATGAATCAGGCGATCCTCCAGGAAATCGGCCGGGCCAGGAGCTAGCTGGTTAACTCGAGACCCAGATGGCGTGTTTTCGCCTAATAAGCTGGGTGATGACTGGCCTGATCGCGCTCACCTTCCTGCCGCCGCGACTCCAGGCTGACGAGTCGTTAGGCAAAAAGATCAGGAATTTTTTCGCCACGCCCACACCGACACCGGCGCATCGTCACCACCGCAAGGCGACTCCTACGCCAAGTCCTTCAGCGAAGAAAAAGGCGAAATCAAAACACAAAGCGTCACCCACGCCGTCGCCCAGTCCGAGCCCGAGTCCCAGCCCTTCACCGGAAAAAACTGCGTCGCCGAGCCCCAGGCCGGAAACGAAGGTCGCGAGCCTTTCGCCTAACGAGATCGAAAAGTTCGAGGAAAATCCGGAGCCGGTGCGCAAGCTACTCGCGGACGCGCTCGAGCTGACGAAGCGCGATTTGGATTACACCTACGGCTCGGCCGACCCTGCGAATGGTGGGATGGATTGCTCCGGGTTCATCTATTACGTGCTGCGCGAGAACGGAGCCAAAGACGTGCCGCGGAGCGCGAGCGAGCAATACGTCTGGGTGCGCAAAGCGGGTAATTTCCGCGCGGTCTTGAGCCACAACATCGATTCCTTTGAACTCGACGAGCTCAAGCCGGGCGATCTCTTGTTCTGGATCGGGACCTATGATGTGGAACACGACCCGCCGGTGACACATACGATGATTTATTTGGGAAAAGCGAAGGTAACCGGGAAACCGATCATGGTCGGGGCGAGCGACGGGCGCACCTATGAAGGGAAGCAGCAGTTTGGGGTGAGCGTTTTCGATTTCAAAACCGCGCGCGCCAAAGCGGCGGATACTTCCGAGCGGCAGCCCCGATTTGTCGGTTATGCGAAAATCCCCGGCCTGGGGGAGAAGGAGCGCTGAGATTCTCGCCTAACGAGTGAGCGCGGATTGCAAGAATGAGATTCCGTGACGCGCTTCGCCGGCTCGGGATGACAATCTTAGGGGGCGCGACGCAGTTTTTGCGGCGAGGGCGAAGGCGCAGGAAAAGCGGTTGCGGCGAGGGTCGATTGTTCGTTAGGGGTCGCGGCTTTCGCATGCACGTGCCGGTAATGCTTCGTCGCTAATCCGAGCACGAGCGCGAGAACGACAAAGGCGATCGTGCGCTGCTCTTCGCGCGTCAGGACGAGCATGTCGAGTTTTGATCGCCAACTCATCGCGCGTAGGCAATCGGATCGGTGAGTCCAGCTTCGCGAAAACCTTTCAAGCGCAATTGGCAGGAATCGCACAGACCGCAGGCCAGACCTTCCGCGGTCGGATCATAACAACTGTGGGTGAGTGCGTAGTCCACGCCTAACGACATTCCGCGCTGGATGATTTCTGCTTTGCTCAGCGCAATCAGCGGGGCGTGAATCCTGAAGTGCTTTCCTTCAACTCCGGCTCGGGTGGCGAGGTTGGCGAGCTGCTCGAAGGCGCGAATGAATTCCGGCCGGCAATCCGGATACCCGCTGTAATCGATCGCGTTTGCGCCGATGAAGATGTCCTGCGCCCGGAGAATTTCCGCCCACGCCAGAGCGTAGGAGAGAAAGATCGTGTTCCGCGCCGGGACATAGGTGATTGGAATCTCGCCGGCCATTTCGCTTTCCGAGCGGCCGGTCGGCACCTCGAGATCACCGGTCAAGGCCGATCCGCCAAAGAGGCGAAGATCAATCCCGGCAATGCGATGCTCGGTCGAGCCTAACGACCGAGCGACCTTCTCCGCCGCTGCGATCTCGCGTTCGTGCCGTTGGCCATAGCGGAAGGAGAGCGCGTAGGTTTCGAAGTTTTTCGCCCGGGCGATCGCGAGAACGGTGGCGGAATCGAGCCCGCCGCTGAGGAGAACGACGGTGCGCTTCATCGCGCGGGACGGCCCGGTGCGTGCGGGTAAGTTGCGGTAATCGTTAGGCTGATTCCGCCGCGAGCGGCAAACTCGGCCTGCACCGTCATGTTCCGCGGCACGCATGCCCTAACGAGATCGTGAAGGATCCGATTTGTGACTTCTTCGTTAAAGGCGCGTTCGTTGCGATACGAGGCAAGATAAAACTTCAGCGATTTGCTTTCGATGCAGCGTTTTGCCGGCTGATATTCGATCGTGATCCGGGCGAAATCCGCCTGGCCCGTAATCGGGCAAAGCGAAGTGAAATCGGCCGACTCAAACCGAATACAATAGCGGTGGCGAGAAGGATTTTGAAAGGTCTCCAATGTGTCCACCGTCGGCTTCGTCGGGAGCGTCGTTTCGCTCCGGCCGAGCAGCGTGAGGCCCTTGGGTTTTCGAGCTTTCGCCATCGGATTACCTAAACCGCTTCGCCGCCCGATCAATCCGGGTGCTCCACGCTCCGGCTGAGCAGCGCGCGCTTGCGATCGCCGAGGCCGTGGTAATTCCAGTAATCGATTTTGAGGCTTCGTTTCAGTGCCAGGTGGCTCCCGTCGGCCATGTCCCATTTCCATAGCAGAAACGGAAAGTCGCGGCCGAGCATGAAGCGATCCGTGCCGGCGGGGTGCTGGATCGTGACATAGATCGCGCGGTCGGTTGACTCATAGTGCACCTGCGCCGGTTGCCACACGACTTTCTCCTTTTTCGAGCTGATCACGGTAGGCGCCAATTCGATCTGGAAATCGCCGGAGGGTTGAGATTGAAAATCGATTGTTCGCACCCGGAGCGGAAGCTCGTCATAGAAAAATCCGTCAGGCGGAATTCTGACCTTCGATCGCCCTTCGCCCATTCCATCCCAGTAGGTGTGCCATTGGTAGGCAAAAGTATTGCCGTAGCGCCGCGCTTCTTTGTAGGTGTTGCCGCAACTGTCGTTGCTCGTTAGGGAAAATTTCGCGAGCCGGCCATTATCGGCCCGCCAGAAGTTCGAGTGCATCTGCTGGTAAACGTAAAGCCCGGTCGGGATGTGCAGGACTTGATTGAGCTTTAGCACCTGGATGACTCCGGGCCGCTGCCAGTTATCGGGCTTGACGTATTGTTTCAGATCAAAAGGTTCGCGCACGAGAATATGGAGAACCTCGGTCTGGCGCGGCTGGCCATAGCGCATGATGCGGGCGTCGTAGATGTTGAACTCGGCTTTGCCGTCGTTCCAATAGCTCGCGTTTTGGATCAGAGCGGGCGTGAACTGAGCGGACGCTGCCCTAACGAGCACGAAGGTCAGAAACACGAGAAGTCTCTTCTCCATGGCAGCATCAGTTTAGCGGCCGATTGCGCAGCCGACAAACTTTCCGTAAGCTCGCCACCCGATGGATGGAGAAGCGCATGCTCCGGGTGCGACCCCGGCCGGAATCGAACAGGCCGGCGTGATCGATCTGTTCGCGCACGACGCGAAGACTGATGAAGTGGTGCTCGGCATGTTTGAGCCGCGGCCGTGGGACGGATCGGAGCTTCAGCTCTTTCAATTGCAGGAAAAATTCAACGCCTATGTCTCTTTCCTGCTCGATGGCGAGCTGACCGAAGCCCACCCGGAGCTAGCGGGGAAAAAAATGCGGATCGAGCTGCGCTGCGCCGAGATGCCGCATGGGCGCGCGCTCGATTTACTCGGCGCAATTCACGATCAGCTTGCGCTTCAGGAGATCCGCGTCGAAGTCATTGTGCCGGATCGGAGCGGAAATTGCGGGAGCGGCTGCGCCTGCGGCGCAGGCTAGCGGAAGCTTCAGCTTGCGGCGCTGGGAAGAGCGCAAAGGATGAATGCTCCCGCCACCCTGGCTCAGGATTTCGGCCCTTCGCTCAAAGCAACGTGTCTCACGCTGATTGGGCGGCTCTCCTGCCCTTTGCCATGGCTCGGCTGGGGGGATCGACGCTGTCGCGAGGACGCGGCGAATTGACAGATCGCATCGGAAATGGGGAAATGAATTTCACGGGCGAAGGCAAATTTGTGAAAATCAGTCTGACAATTGTTGCGATAGCGGCGTGTGGAACGCTTATGGCGCAACCACTGGAGGAAGAGCGCAGCCGAAGCGAGACAACACCGGATGCCTCGCGGATCACCTTTGGCGGCAACTTCGCCGTCGACCCCTGTAGCACTTGTAAATATGATCCTGACCCGAGCGGTTATGCGGTGGTAGGGCCGGATAACTGCACGGAACCTGGCACAACGCAGTGGGAAGCAGTGCCATTCATCGCGGCGGCCAGCGGTGTGCCCGATCGCATTACGACCTCACTCATCCTGGAGAACCCGACCAACTGTCCGCAGAACAAAGTCACGCTCAGCATCTACACCGATGCGTGCTACCCGAAAGGACCTAGGACTTTGCTTGTTTCGGGAGAAGCAACCGTGCCAGCAAGCTCGTGCGATTTGACTGTCGCCAAAATTCGCAATGCCCCATCACTTGTCCAGGGCACGAAATACTGGATCACGGCCACGACGACCAGCCAACAAAGCGCGTTAGACTCCCGCTGGTATGCATCGAATAATGCTCAACTCGCCTACAATTTGGGTGACGGCTGGATTCAATCCGCAGCCGGCACGCCAAGTTTTATGATGCAGGGGAGAGCCAGCACCGAGACAAGAGAAACGATATCGGCGGCCACGAGGTCATTTGGTAGCAATATGTTTGTCGATCCATGCACTGGATGTAATTACGATCCAAATGCCAGCGGTTTTGACGTACGCGGGCCGGACAACTGCACCCTGCCAGGACAGACTCACTGGGAGGCGGTGCCATTTGTTGCTACCCGAACCGGCATTCCCCAGCGCATCTTCGCGCCAATCATCCTAAACTTCGCAACGGTTTGTCCGCAGAACAAGGTGACATTGAGCATCTACACGGATAACTGCGGAGAAGGTCCCGGAACTCTATTGGTTTCTGGAGAGGCCACCGCCCAGATCGAGCCGTGCAATTTGGCTGTGGCCAAACTTCATAATGCGCCCTCTTTAACGAAAAACGTCAAGTACTGGGTCACTGCCACGACGACCGCAGAGCAATCCGGACTTGACGCTTCCTGGTTTGCGTCTAATGGGGCGCAATTTGCACTCAATCTTGGAGGCCAGTGGATCCAATTCAGCGCTGGAACCCCGGCATTTGAGGTGCAGTAACATGGACTACAATTATTCGGATTCGAGCATGACCCCGAATGCATTCAAAGTCACTAACATGGGAGCGGAAAACTGGTTTGAAACCGATCTCATTCCAGTTAAGGACGCTCTGAGCAACACTGATTACACTCAGATGCGAACCTTGTTCCAGGAGACGACTATCTCTAACCGCTATGAAGGGTGGTATTCCGGTAACAGCGCCGGCAATGAGCCGCAGCTGATTATTCGCTATCAGCCATAACACCTTTGCGTTCGAAATGCCTAACTGTTACGGCGCAAAGAGGCATGCTCACGCTACCATTTCAGGAAGCTAACCACCGGAGTGGGCGCGAGCTTTTCCCGGCCGTGAAGAAATTCCAGCTCGATCAAGAACTGCGCTTCGAGCAGGTCGCCGCCGACTTTGTTGATCAGCGCCGCCGCCGCCGATGAGGTGCCGCCGGTCGCGAGCAGGTCGTCGATCAGCACGATTTTTTCTCCGGGCGCAATGCTGTCGACGTGCATCTCCATTGCGGCATCGCCATATTCCAGTGAGTAAGAGGCGCTTTCGGTTTTGAACGGCAACTTTCCTTTTTTCCTGATCGGGACGAAGCCGACGCCGAGCGCATAAGCTACGGCCGCCCCGAAAAGAAATCCGCGCGCATCGATCCCAACGATTTTATCGATCGGCAGGCCGCGGCAGCGCGCGAGAAAAATGTCGATTGAGTCGCGAAAGAGCTGGGCGTCGACCAAGATGGGTGTGATGTCTTTAAAGATGATGCCGTGTTTTGGAAAATTCGGCACATCACGCACGCCGGCGCGCAGGCGCTCAATGGTGTCAGCGATCATGGGCGCAGGCTAGCGACTCCGCAACGGCCGTCAACGCGCCGCGACATCCGCCAACGGTCGCAGGCTTTTCCGCCTAACGAACTCGCACCCGCACGCAGCTGTCGCTGGCTTCGGCGCCGGCATGCTGGCGTTTCCATTCCGCTTCGGCACGTGACCGCATTTGCGCGTATTTCCGGTCGAGCGCTGCGCGCAGTGCTTCGATCTCGGATGATGCGTGTCGGTGTCCGCCCCGCCTGCGCGTCAACGTGTTCATCTCGTCGCTGAGAAAAAGCAGGAAGCGCGCCTTGCTGCGGAGCCGGTTTGCCAAGCCGCGGAGCGGCTCTTACCATTGCCTCGGATGGATCGTGAGCTGCTGATTTTCTCCACGCTCTGCTTCTTTTTCGCGATGGTGCGCACCGCGCTCTCCGTTCAGGCGCGAAACTATCAGGCGGCTGGGCTCAATTTTTTTGCAATCGCGCTCGGGTTCGTTTTTCAGACCGCGTTTCTCAGCGTCCGCGGGCATGCGCTTGGGCGCTGTCCGCTCACGAACCTGTTTGAAGTCTTTATCTTTCTCGCCTGGTCGGTTTCGCTCATCTATCTGGTGATCGGACCGGCTTACCGCTTGTCTTTGATGGGCGCGTTCACCGCGCCGCTGGTTTTCATTCTCCAGACTTTCGCGCTGCTGGCACCGATCGATCGACCGCCGCTGATGCGGCACGAGCCGTCGCCATGGCTCGAATTGCACGCCTCCATCTCGCTGGTCGCGTACGGGGCTTTCGCCCTCGCCTGCATTGCCGGGATCATGTATCTCGTGCAAGAACGACAGCTCAAGCGTCGCCGCATTAATTCGATGTTCTATCATTTCCCGCCTTTGACCGATCTGTTCTCTGCGATAACCCGGCTGCTTTGGCTCGGCTTTGTTCTGCTGACAGTGGGGCTGGTCACCGGATTCTTGACCGGAGAACCGCTGCCCTACGTGAAAATCGCCTGGTCGTTAGGCGTATGGATCTTTTACGCAGCCATTCTAATCGCGCGGCATCTCGGCACGACCGCGCCGCGAGCTATCGCCAGCCTCTGTGTGCTTGCGTTCAGCGCAGCTTTAACGGTGCTCTGGGGCATTACGTTTCTCTGGCAGACGAAGACGCTCTGATGAATCTCTTTTGCCTCGGCATCAGTCATCATACCGCAGAGGTGGAAACCCGGGAGCGTTTCGTCGGGCACGGCGGGATCGATCGCATCCTGCGCGAAGAAGCCGGCTGTCGCGAAGCGCTCTTTCTCACGACCTGTAATCGGGTGGAAGTTTATGCCGTCGCTGAGGAGATGATTCCGAGCGAGCGGATCGTGCAATGCCTTTGCACGCACGGAATCGACCAGATCGGGAAGGAACTGAACGCCTTTTACCGCTATGAAGCCTGGCGCTGTGTGCAGCATCTTTTTCGCGTCACCTCGGGTCTCGATTCGATGGTCATCGGCGAGACTGAGATCCTCGGGCAAACGAAGAAAGCATACGAAGCCGCCCGTGCTTCGGGTGCGGCCGGCCCGTTGTTGCATCGGCTTTTCCAGCGTGCATTTCGTGTGGCCAAACAAGTGCGGACCCTCACGGGAATCACGCGCGGATCGGTCTCGGTCGGCTCAGTCGCAGTCGATCTGGCGGAAAAGATTTTCGGCGACTTCGAATCGCGCAAAGTGCTTTTGCTCGGAGCGGGCGCGGCGAGCGAGCGAACGGCGCGGGCTTTAGTGAAACGAGGGGTGCGCGACATTCGGGTGACGAATCGTTCCTGGGAAAGGGCCCAGGCGTTGGCGGCGCTGATCTGCGGTTACGCGGTGCGATTGCACGAATGGGAACAACATTTTCGCGAGGTCGACATTGTCATTTCCTCGACCGCTGCGCAGCGACCGGTGCTGACTCGCGAACGGCTGGGACCGCTGATTCACGACCGGCTCGATCGCCCGCTGTTCATTATCGATATCGCGGTGCCGCGCGATGTCGACCCCGATGTCAACGAGATGCAGGGTGTATTCCTTTACGACATCGATTCGCTCCAATCCATCGCGCAGCAATCGCTCGCTCTCCGGCGCGAGCAGATGGATGTGGCCGAGCAGATCATTGACGAGCACGTTAACGATTTCAGCGGCTGGTTCAGCGCGGCACCGGAGCGGCCGCTCGGTGGATCATCTTTGCGCGCGTCCGAAACCTGAGTGGGTGCGGAGCGCATCATCCTCGGGTCGCGCGGGAGCGATCTCGCGCTCGCCCAGACGCGGCTGGTCGAACAGTCGCTGCGCCGGGGCTGGCCGGAATTGGAGGTTAGGATCGAGATCATCCGGACGAGCGGCGATGAAGGGACAAAGCCGGCGGTGATCGTTGACCGCAACGCGGGACGCAAGGGATTGTTCACGCGCGAGATCGAGAAGGAGCTCATCGTTAGGCGAATCGACCTCGCAGTGCACAGCGCAAAGGATTTGCCGAGCCAATCGGAAGAGGAACTGCAAATCGCGGGCGTGCTGCCGCGCGCCAAAACGGAGGATGTTCTGATTACGAAGAATGGTGTTGGCCTAACGAGTTTAGGAACGGGCGCGACGATCGCGACCGGCAGCATTCGACGACAACGCCAGCTCGCCTGGCAGCGTCCCGATCTGCAAATCGTGGGTTTGCGTGGGAACGTCCCAACGCGCCTCCGCAAGTTGCGAGAGAATGAAAGCTGGAGCGGGATCATTCTCGCGCGCGCCGGCCTGGAGCGGCTGGGGATCGAAATTGCTGAGCAGGCGCTCCGCCCACCGACAGGGCAAGCGGAGTGGTTGCCTTACAAAGCTGAGATTCTTTCGCAGGATGATTTTGTTCCTGCGGGAGGGCAGGGGATCATCGCGCTGCAAGTGCGACGAGACGATCGCCGTGCGCAGCGTTTGGTCGCGGCGGTGGACGATCGTGTGACCCACCTTTGCCTGCGCGCCGAACGCGAGTTTCTGCGGTTATTACATGGAGATTGCGATTCGCCAGTCGGAGTGCGCGCCAGAATTGAAGATGCGGAACTGACATTGTGCGCCCAGGTTTTCGCGACCGACAAGTCCGCGCCGCACGTCGGCACGGCCGCAGGTCCAAGGGAAGATCCGGAACGAGTTGCAGTGAAATTGGTCGAGCAACTTTATGGCAGATAACAGGAAACCCGGCCGTTGTTACCTCGTGGGCGCCGGCCCGGGCGATCTCGGGCTTGTCACCTTGCGCGCAATGCAACTGATCGAACAGGCTGACGTGGTCGTGTATGATTATCTGTGCAATCCCGAAATGCTAAAATGGACGCCGGAGCACGCAGAGATCATCTACGCGGGCAAACAAGCTGGCAAGCACACGCTGACGCAGGATCAAATTGACGCGCTGCTTGTCGAAAAGGCGCGTGCCGGGAAAACCGTCGTTAGGCTGAAAGGTGGCGATCCATTTCTATTTGGGCGCGGCGGCGAGGAGGCGCAGACGTTGGTCGCGGCAGGAATTCCGTTCGAAGTTGTCCCCGGCGTCACTTCCGCGATCGCCGCTCCGGCGTACGCCGGCATTCCGGTGACACATCGCGGGCTCACTTCACACGTCACAATTTTCACCGGACACGAAGACCCGGAGAAGACAGAGAGCGGGATCGACTTTGCAGCGCTGGCAAAACTTGGCGGCACTCAGGTGATGCTGATGGGGGTGGAGCGGATTGACGCGATCGCCGGGCAAATGATTGAGCACGGCGTCCGGCGCGACCTGCCGGTGGCGCTGGTGCGTTGGGGAACGACTGGACGCCAGGAGACGGTGCGCGGCACGTTGGAAAATATCGCGCAACGGGTTGCGGAAACTGCTTTCGCTCCGCCGGCGGTGGCGATTTTCGGCGAAGTTGTGTCGTTAGGGGAGGAATTGAACTGGCACGCCGAACGCCCGCTCGCGGGCAAGCGCATCGTGGTCACCCGGACGCGCAAACAAGCCGGCGCGCTGAGTAAGCAACTGCGTTCGCTCGGCGCCGATATCATCGAACTGCCGACGATTCGGATCGAACCGCCGAGCGACCTGCGCGCTTTTGCCGAACTGGTGCAGGACGCGCACAGCTACGATTGGATTGTCTTCACGAGCCCGAATGGCGTGACCGCGTTCTTCGAAATGTTTTACAAGCTTTACGACGACGCGCGCGAAATCGGCGCGGCGCGTATCGCTGCGATCGGTCCGGCGACGGCGCAGCGAGTCCGGGATTTTCACCTAAAGGTGGATCTGCAACCTGAAGAGTTCGTGGCCGAGGCAGTGGTGCGCGAATTTAAAAAGGAAGGCGACCTTGAAAATCTCAAGATTTTGATCGCGCGGGCGGAGGAGGCGCGCGACCTGCTACCAAAGGAACTCGGAGCGCTGGGCGCAATTGTCGACGTTGCCTTTGCCTACCGAACGGTTGCGGAAACGAGCGACCGCACGGCGGCAAAGTCACGTTTGGTGGCGGAAGGCGCGGATATGATCACCTTTACGAGCTCATCGACGGTGGAAAATTTTCTGGCCCTCGGCCTCCCCTGGCCGCGCGGGATGGAAGTCGCCAGCATCGGACCGATCACGTCGCAGACCGCGCGAGCCCGTGGCCTAACGATCGCAGTCGAAGCCTCGCAGCACGACATTGCCGGTCTGGCCGAGGCGATCCGGCGGCATTTCGCGTCACGGGAGCAGCGATGACGGAAACAGACGAGCCCGAGTTTGCGCTCATGATGCAAGGTTTGAGTGCGGAAGCCGCGCCCGCGCCGCCGCTGAGCTCGGACGAGCGGGTGACCTCCGGGATCACCGCCCTGCTGAGCGCAGTCCATTCGTTAGGGCAGCGCCTCGAGGCGGTCGAAGAAAGCGTGGTGCGCAATTTCGAGGCGACGCATTTTCAGAAAATCGAAGCGCAGCTCACGGCACTGCGCGAGACAGAATCGGTTAATCAAAAGCTTTTCGATTCGCTTCATCGTGAGTTGATCAGTTATCGCGACAATTTCGTGCGCGAATCGCTGCAGAAGCCGGTGATTCGCGATCTGCTCGTGCTTTTCGATGATCTGAGCGCAATCGCAGCTCGATCCAGCCAGGCGACGCCGAGCGGAGAGGGGGAAGCCGAGGAGGCACAGGCCCGGAACAATCTCGCCAACGTGCTCCATTTCCTGCTCGAAATGCTGCGCCGCCTCGAAGTGAATGAAATCGAGGAGCAGGAAACAGTCGATCGCACCGTGCATCGAGTGATCTCCTTTGAATCGGCGGAATCGCCGGAAGAAGATGGGCGGATTGTGCAGCGGCTGAAGCGTGGATTCACCTGGCGCGGCACGCTGCTTCGCCCGGAAGAAGTAGTCGCCAGGCGCTTTCGTTAGGCAAAGCGGCGAGGAGTCCCGCAGCGCCGCAAATTGCGGCGCAGAATTCCGCAGTCTGGGGCACGAAAACTGCATTAGAGGGCAAACGCATCCAAGCACGAATTCAAGGAACCTTCACATGAGCAATCGCAAAGCAGTCGGAATCGACCTCGGCACGACCTTTTCCGCCGTCGCCCACATCGACTCTTACGGAAAACCGCAGATCATCCCGAACTCGGAGAGCGAGCGGATCACGCCGTCGGTTGTTCTCTTCGACGGCACGAATGCGATCGTCGGCACGATCGCGAAGAACAATAGCGTCGCCGAGCCGGAGAAGATCGTCGATTTCATAAAGCGCGAGGTGGGCAAATCGAAGGAGCAATTCCATCGCGAATTTGGGGGAACGAAATATTCGGCCGAGGAACTCTCCGCGCTCATTTTAAAAAAACTGAAGTGCGACGCTCAGAAGTATCTGAAAACACCGGTCACCGACGCGGTCATCACAGTTCCGGCGTACTTCAACGATGCTGAGCGGACGGCGACGATCACGGCCGGCCGGCTGGCAGGACTCAACGTGCTGCAAATCATCAACGAACCGACGGCGGCGGCGCTCGCTTACGGTCTCGATAAATTGGACGAGGACCAGACGGTGTTCGTCTTCGACCTCGGTGGCGGCACCTTCGACGTCACCGTCATGCGCATCCAAGGCCATCGACTCGAGATGGTGGCGACGAACGGCGACCATCGCCTCGGCGGTAAAGACTGGGACGACACTCTGGTAAATCATGTCGCGGAAGAGTTCGACCGCGCGCATGGAGAAAATCCATTACTCGATCTGCAGAGTTACCAGGACCTGCAAAGCCGCGCGCTCGCCGCCAAGATCCAGCTCTCCAGCCGCGAGCGGACGACGATCGTGCACAGCCATAACGGCAAAAGCATCAAGGTCGAGCTGACGCGGGAAGAATTTGAAAAGATGACGCGGCACCTTGTCGAGAAGTGCAAGGCGATCTGCGAAATCGTGATGGACGAGGCGAAGATGAGCTGGTCCGAGGTGAACAAGATTCTCCTCGTCGGCGGCATGACGCGAATGCCGATGGTGCGGAACATGATCGCGGAACTCTCCTCGGTGCCTTTGGCCGAAGATGTGAACCCGGATGAAGCGGTCGCAATGGGTGCGGCGATCCAAGCGGTGTTGTCGCTCCTCCATGAGGAACAGGAAACTGGCGAGAGAATGCTTCCGCCGGAAACGCGCCAGCAATTTTCCTCACGGGAAGGCGGCCTCATTCAGGTGCGAAATATTACTTCGCACACACTCGGCGTCGTCCTCTGGGATGAGACGCACCTCGAAGAGTACGTCTTCCCGATGATTAAGAAGATGACGCCGATGCCAGCGGTGGTGAAAAATTCCTTCGGCACAGCGACGGCCAACATGCAGCGCGCCATTGTCCGAGTGGTGGAGGGCGAGAGTTCGCTCCCGCAGGAATGCACGCCGCTCGGGATTTGCGACGTCGAGTTGCCGCCATTCTTACCCAAAGGTTCGCCGGTCGAGCTCACCTACGAGTACAACAACAATCAGGTACTGGAAGTGCAGGTGGAAGCCTGCGGGAATCGCGCCTCGGTCTCGATCGAGCGCAAGACCGGTCTTTCCGAATCGGAACTGGATCGAGCAGCCCTTGCTTTGGGACAACTGAGCGTCGTTTGAGATGCTCCAGCCCACGGCAACCTTTCCGCTGCCGTTGCCGGATGATCCACGGAAGTGGGACGGCTGGAGCCGCTACAACTCGCCCAACCCGTACGAGCGTCTCTGCCTCGATCCGCGAGCCAATCCGAGCAACGAGCTGATCGAAGAGCATTTTCGCACGCTCCTCCTTTGGTGGCAGAAAAAGCTGCCGCTCAAGAACCAGCCGAGTAATCCGCTTGCGCAGCTTTTGCGCTCCGGGCTGGATGAATCGTCGCGCTTTCTCACCGAAGCACGGGTCGAATTACTTGATCCTGAGCGCCGCGAACAGGTTGATGCACAACTCGCTGCCGAGGCAGAGCAGGAGGCGCTGGCTGAATTTAACAAATATCTCGCCTTTGCGCTGAGCGATAAAACACTCACGCCGCAGGAAGAAGAGAGCTTGCTCGAGCTTGGCCGCGACCGTGGGCTGAGCGACGAGCGCATGCTGGACTTAATCGAGACCGGAATGGAGCGCACCGGCGCCGCCCGCGCGATGCCGCCCAGCGCGGACGAATCGGTCCCGACCAGCGCAGCCGCGGCCGAGCAACAATCCGCGCCGCTGGATCCGAACGCGGATTTCCTGCGTATGCTCCGCCTGAGCGGCCTCGACGCGGACGACATGACCGACGACCAGCGCGACGCATTTATCAACATGGCGGAGAACCTTGGGATTGCCCCCTCCGACGCCGAAGATATGGTCGATCTTTACCTTGACGAGATCGAAGCCAGGAACGCGCCGCCACCTCCGCCCAAACCCAGTGCAATCATCGTGTCGAAAGCACCGACGGGATCGTCCAATGGCAACGCTGTCTCCACGCTGCCGAAAATTGATCCGAGTGCCGATCGGGCGAAATACCCGAACTTCGTCAGCAGTATCGGCGTGGAAATGTTGCTCGTGCCTTCGGGTGTTTTCGAAATGGGGAGCGAGCAGCGCGATGCCGCGCCTAACGAGCGTCCGCTAACCCAGGTCACGCTCAGCCGCTATTATATTGCGCGACATCCGATCACAAACGTGCAGTACGAGATGTTTGACCCGAGCCACCTCCGCAAACGCATGCTCAGTGCAGGAGATCGGCATCCGGTGGTTTACGTGAGCAGCAGCGAAGCGGCGAAATTTTGTCAGTGGCTCAGCGCACGCGAACGGCGACGCTATCGATTGCCCACAGAAGCGGAATGGGAATATGCTGCGCGCGGCTCCGACGGTCGCAAATATCCCTGGGGCAGCGAAGAGAATCGCGGCGACCTGGCAAATTTTGCCGATCGCAATACCAGCTTTGCCTGGAGCGACAGCGAGATCGATGACGGCTTCGCCGAGACCGCGCCCATCGGTTCATTCCCGCGCGGTGCGAGCCCGTTCGGCGTGGAAGACATGGCTGGAAATATCTGGGAATGGTGCTCGGATTTTCTCGAAGCCTACAAAGGGAAACCGAAGGTGAATCCCCGCGGCGCCAACTCCGGCGCAAAGCGCGTCTATCGCGGCGGGAGTTGGAAATCGCGCTTCAACAGCCTGCGCGCGACGACCCGGGGCGCGAACGTGCCGAGTTTTTCCTGCAACGATCTCGGGTTCCGGGTTGTCTGCGAATGCGAGTGAACCGTCGAAACCGAAAGCGATGAAGAGTTGAAGCGACTGACCTCGCTTCAACTCTTCAACCTTTCAGCGCCCGCCGCTCACGCGGGATTGAAACGGAACTTCGCCCGGCCGCGCTTGGCGTTGGCTTTCGCCTTTCGCCGACTTTTTTGTGAAGGCGTTTCAAAGGCGCGGAGACGGCGCACCTCGTCCAGAATTCCTTCCGCGTCCAGCTTGTTCTTGAGACGTTTCAATGCCCGGTCGACCGGCTCACCCTTACGAACGATCACTTCTGGCATCGCGATTCTCTCTCCTGATTCTACAAATTACGAAAAAGTTACTGCCCAATGGCGACCGAGCCTACGACCCAGCCTTGCGAGCGTCAACTGCGCGTTTAGGAGGCTGAAGTTGGGGTCGTCACCGCGGTTTTTTGCCTCACTTCGCGCCGCAACGTGCCGGCGCCGCCGCGGGCGCGGGTCCACCAGAGAACAATCGGCGACGCGATAAAAATCGAGGAGTAGGTGCCAACCGCGATGCCGATCAGAATCGCGAGCGAAAAATCCTTCAGCACCGCGCCGCCGACGAGAAAGAGGCAAAGAATCGGGATGAACGTCGTGCTGCTCGTCAGAATCGTGCGGCTGAGCGTCTGGTTCACACTGTCATTCATGATCTGCTCGATGGACCCTTTGCGTCCGCTCGCCAGGCCTTCGCGGATTCGATCGTAAACCACGATCGTATCGTTGATCGAATAACCGGCGATGGTGAGCACGGCGCCCACCATCGTCAGCGTCAGTTCGCGCCCGAGAAGTGCGAACACGCCGACGGTGATGATCACGTCGTGGAGCAAGGCGACGATTGCGCCGACGGCAAAGGAAAGTTCAAACCGCAGGGTGACGTAAAGGAGAATGCCAAGTATACCGAGCGCGAGGGCAATGAAAGAGCTCCGCGCCAACTCACCTCCCACGAGCGCGCCGACCCGCTCCGAGCCTTGCACTTTTAATCCAATATTCGGCATCGTCTTCAGCACCTGGCTTTCGATTTTGTCGCTCGTGTTCAGCGGGCCGCGAATCGTAATGTAACTCTTGTTTCCCTGCGGCGATTGCTGGATCGAAACGTCTTCGAGGCCGATCGGCTTGAGCGCATCGCGCACTTTGCCCACATCCACTCTTTCCGGCGCGCTGAGCGTGACGAGATCGCCGCCACGGAAGTCGACACCGAAGTTTTTTTCACCACGGAGGTAAAACGCCACTGCACCGGCGATGATCAGCGCGAGAGAACAGAGACAGGCGATCGCGCCTTTCCCCAAAAAATTAATGTTCTTGGCCGAGATCAGGTGAAGCATGGAAATGCGTTTGACGATGCCGCTGTCCACGAGCCAACCGAGTGCGTTGCGACCGACAATGAGCGCGGTGAAGAGCGAGGCAATGATTCCAAGGGTGAGAACGATCGCGAATCCCTTCACTGGTCCGGTCGCGTAGAAGAACAAGATCGCCGCCGTGATGAGCGTGGTCACGTTGGCGTCAAAAATCGAACTAAAGGCTTTATCGTAGGCCGCCGGAACCGCGGCGCGCAGTGACTTGCCGCTTGCAATTTCCTCCCGCAGCCGCTCGTAAATCAGAACACTTGCATCTACCGCCATGCCGATCGTGAGGATGATGCCGGCGATACCGGGTAGGGTGAGCACGACGCCACCGGGAATCAACTGGAATTCACCCAGGAGCAGAATCAGATTGATGATGAGCGCGAGGTCCACGATCACCCCGGTGAGCTTGTAGTAAACGGTCACGCCCACGAGCGTGATCGCCAGCCCGATCAATCCGGCGCGGATACTCGCCCGGATCGAGTCCAACCCAAGCGTCGGCGAAACGCTGCGCTCCTCCTCGATGCTCACCGGCACCTGTAACGGATTCTCCAGCACGCTCGCCAGGCCGCGCGCTTCTTCTTCGGTGAAGCGACCGGTGATGATGGCGTCGCCGCCATAAATCGCGCTCCGGATCACGGGCGCGGACTGAATCACATTGTCGAGCACGATCGCAAAGCGGTGCCCGACGTTTGCCTCCGTTATTTGGCCAAATCTTTTCGCACCTTCCGAATCGAAACCGAGCTGCACCGTCCAGCCTTCGTTCCCGTAATAGGCAGCCGATTGCTTCACACGGTTGCCGGTGAGATCCGGTTTCTTTTTTACGAGCAGACGTTCCTCTACCGGTTTGCCGCCGGCGGTCGATGGTTGAATCGTGTAGGTCTTGATCTCGTATTCCGGGGGAATGATTTCTCTGCCCGCCTCAATCGCTCGCAGCCGCTCGCCATCGTCGGGATAAACCAGCCGGAACTCCAGTTTCGCGACGCGCGAGAGCTGGTTACGCGCTTCTTGAATCTGCGCCGTGTCGAGGCCGGGGATCTGCACGAGAATCCGATCCTTTCCCACCGGAGTGATCACGGGTTCGCCGCTGCCGAAATAATCAACGCGTTTGCGAATCACCTCGACTGCCTGGTCGAGCATTCCTTTGTTGAGATTCTCCTCCTGAGTCTTCAGTCGGATAAGAAACGAAGTGCCTCCTTTAATATCGAGGCCGAGGCGGATCTTCTTGCTCGGCGGCCAGAAACTCCAGACGCTGAAAACCACCAGCACGGTGACAAGCGCAATCGCGAGCAAGCGTTTCCGCAGACCGTGGTCGGTCGCAAAATACCATCCGAAAAGAACCAGCAGGCCAAGCCCGAGGAAGAACTCAATTAGAGAATTCATTTTAACCTTTCACCGCTTCCGGCTTCGCCACCGCGCTGATGGCAGACTTCTCCATTTCCAACTTCACGTTGTCGGCCACCTTCACCGTCACCGTTGTCTCTTTAACGTTTGTAATCATTCCATGAATCCCAGATGCGGTCACGACGCGGTCACCAGTTTTGAGTCCGGCGATGAGGCGTTGCTGCTCTTTTTGCCGCCGCATCTGCGGTCGCAAGAGAACAAAATACATGATGACAAAAATGAGAATGATCGGGACGAATGAGGCGAGGGGGTTCGGGCCGGCCGCTGGAGCAGCGGGATGTGCTTGAGCGAGAAAAATTGCGAGCATGATGTGCGGTAGGTGGCGCGCAGCGGCCGATGCGCGTGGGACGCAATCGCTCTGCCGGAGCGGCAATCCAGAGAGCACAGTTGCGCTCGAAATGCAAGGAGTGCAACCGGGTTGCCATCCTCCCTAACGAACTCTCCCGGTGTCACGCGTCGGGCTCCGAGGCGGGAGCTCCGCCGGTTTACATACCTGACCCTAATGTTAAGTTGACCGGTTGAATCAAAACCCGCCATTTCCATCACCTGAAGAACTGCAGGCCAAGCTCTCCGAATTCATGAAATCCAACTTCGGTGACAAGGTTTCCTTCGCCACTTTCGCCCAGCCCGAGCGCGCCGAGACGGAGGAGGAAAAGCCAGCGAGGCAAACCGGCGAGCGTTTTGTCTTCGACTTTCTCCCGCGCGACATCAAGGCGCACCTCGATCGGTTCGTGATCAAACAGGAGGAAGCGAAGAAGGTCCTCTCCATTGCCGTCTGCGATCACTATAACCACGTCAATTACATTCGCCGGCTCGAAGTCGACGACCCGAAGCGCGCCGAAGAAACCGAGTACGCGAAACAAAACGTTATCCTCGTCGGCCCGACCGGTGTCGGAAAAACCTACCTCATCAAGCACATTGCCGATTTGATTAAAGTTCCCTTCGTGAAGGCGGACGCGACCAAGTTCAGCGAGACCGGTTATGTCGGCGGCGACGTCGAGGATCTCGTCAGAGAGCTGGTGCATAAGGCCGATGGCGATGTTGGCCTCGCGCAATTTGGCATCATTTACATCGACGAGATCGACAAGCTCGCTTCCGCCAGCAACATGGTGGGCCGCGATGTGAGCGGCCGCGGTGTGCAGACGACGCTCCTCAAGTTGATGGAAGAAACCGAGGTCCCTCTGCGCAGCGCGAACGATCTCCAGGGTCAGCTCCAGGCGGCATTTGAATTTCAGCGGCGCGGCAAGATCAAACGCGAGACGATCAGCACCCGCCACATTCTCTTTGTTGTGAGCGGCGCGTTCGAGCGCTTAAAATCGCAGGTTTCAAAGCGGCTTGCGCAGGGCCAGATCGGTTTCAAAGCTGAACCGGTGCAGGTGCTCGACAACGAAATTTTCAAACACGTCACGACCGGCGATTTCGTCGAGTACGGATTCGAACCGGAGTTTATCGGGCGGCTCCCGGTGCGCGTCGTCTGCGAAGAACTGAGCGCCGACGATCTCTACAAAATCATGAAGTTTTCCGAGGGCAGCATCCTTCGGCAATACGAACGCGCTTTCCGCGCCTACGGCATCGAGATCAGCTTCGAGGACGCGGCCTTGCTCCTGATCGCGAACGCCGCCGCCCAGGAAAAGACCGGCGCGCGTGGTCTGCTTACCGTTTTTGAGAGACTCTTTCGCGATTACAAATACTACCTTGCCGGTTCCGGTCTTTCGCAATTGCGCGTGACCGAGGAACTGGTGCGCGAACCGCAACGCGTGCTCGATCGCCTCATGGCCGAGGGTCAGCAGCAGGAAAAGCAAACATTGCGGCAACAGGCAATCCTGTTCGCCGGGCGTTTCTCGCGCGAGCATTCGCTCGAACTTCAGTTCGACGAGGCCGCGCTCGACCGGCTGGTCGAACGCACCGAAGCCGAGCGGATGAAGATGAACGACCTCTGCGCTCATCTCTTCAAGGACTTTCAGTTCGGCCTTAGCCTGATCAAAAAGAACACCGGCAGGAACAAGTTCATTCTCGACCAGGGGGCGGTGGACGCGCCGGATAAATTTCTCAGCCAACTGGTGCTGCAATCCTATGGGCCGGGCGGTGAACGCCCGGGCGAATGAAGCGCACGCTCCTCGGGACACTCTGGATCGGAGCGATCGCGGCCGGAATCTCGATCGCGCTCCAGCTCACCGGAGTTCTCGCGCGCCCGAATCGCTGGCTGGCGCAGACACTTGGCCTAACGACTAACGAGATCTCCGGCTTCGGCAATCTCCTTTTCGTCCTCCTCCTCGGGTTTGCTGTTGCCGCAACGATGCTGTTGGAGACGACCTTATGGCGCCGCCTCGGCATCGTGCTTCTCCTCCTCGCCGAGTTGATTGGGGCTGGGTGGTTGCTCGATCACGCGCAAGTTCATTTCATGCCGCTCCCCGCGATGATCGCTGCGGTCATCGCCACTGCTTTGGCAGTCGCCACCGGCTGGACGAAATTGGCCCGGCAGCGCCGTGCCACCCTGCGCCTCTTCGGCGCCCGCCTCGGCCCGGCAGGACAGGCTCGTCTGGCGAAAGGCGAAGCGCTTAATCTCTCCCAGCCTTTGGTGCGAGAATCCAGTTTCGTCTTCTGCGAAATCGCCAACGAAGCCGACCTGATCGAGGAACTCGCCCCGGCGGAATGTGCCGCGCTCACCCGTGCCTTCATCGATTTTGCAACTCGGCATTTTCTGCAGACAGGCGGTTATCTTCATGCCGCGGATGGCGAAGGCATTCGCGTGCTCTTCGGTTTCCCGGATAAGAGCGAACGGCATGCGATCGAAGCGGCGCGGGCGACGTTTGGCTTTTGCGATCAATTTCGTGCCGCCGCCAGCGCCGCACCGGACTCGTTAGGCAAAATCGATCTCCGCATCGGGATCAGTTCCGGCGCGGTCGTCGCGACCGTGCGCGACGATCGACGAGGTGGCGAGGTCGTCGTGGCGGGCGAACCGCTTGAGATTGCCCGGCGGCTCGCGCGCGCCAACCAGGTCTACGGCTCTCAGATTCTCCTTGGTCCGCGCACCTTCAATCTCGCCGGTAAGGAAATACTGGCGCGACCAATTGATTTCCTGCGGAATACCGAAGCGCACGAGCGTTTCGAGATTTACGAACTGCTCGTCTTGTCCGACCGGGCGACGGCAGAGGAGATTGCGCGACGCGATCAGTTTTGGACCGGCGTGGTTTATTTCCGCGAGCGGCGCTGGAACGAAGCTCTTGCCGAATTCAACCGCGCGCGCGGCGACCGCAACGGCAACTCGGACCGGGCTCTGGAATGGTATTTGCGCCGGCTCGAGCCGCTTTGCCTGCATATGGCGAGCGAGCCCGAGACGGTCGCCGAACCGCTCTCTTCACTCCGGTGAAGCGCACCGAATATCCCGCCGCGCTTCGCGACCTGATCGTGCAATTGCGCCAGATGCCGGGCGTGGGTCCGCGATCTGCCGAGCGGATCGCGCTTTGGATGGTGCAGGCGCGCAGCGATCATCCCGCCAACATTGCCCGCGCGATCACCGAGACGCGCGCCGCAGTGCGACCTTGTCGCCGGTGCGGCTTTTTCGCGACGGCCGAGCTTTGCGAAATTTGTGCCGATGAATCGCGTGCCGCCGATCAGCTCTGCATCGTCGAGCAACCGACAGATATCCTTCCTTTAGAAAAAACAAGCGCGTTCCGTGGACTCTATCATTCTTTAGGCGGGCGCATTTCGCCCCTCGACCGCGTGGCGCCGGAAGACCTCAGGATCGCAGCGCTCGTCGAGCGGGTGGAAAAAGAAAAGCCTAACGAGATCATTTTCGCGCTCGCCGCCGACGTCGAAGGAGAGGCGACGACCAGTTATCTGGTCGAACTGCTGAAGAAATACCCGGTCACTCTCACCCGCATCGCGCACGGTCTGCCCGCCGGGGGCGGCTTGGAGTCGGCCGACGAGCTCACCCTTTACCGCGCCCTGTCAGGGCGGACGAAGCTGTAGGGGTTTGGCTGAAGACAGCGCAAACTTGCCAACTCGCTGCCTGATAACCGCAACTAAGGCACCGCGCTGAGGGTGGGATCGCTGTCAATGCCTCTGAAATGATCCCGCTCCTGACTCACGTCAGGACACCTTGAGTAACGATCGTCCCGTTGGTGTAAAGGTTGGCCCCCGTGGCGATCTCTGGTCCCAGCTCCAGGATGAGCGGTTTGTTTATTCCGTGCGCAATGCTGTCATTGGCGTAACTCGCATCGCACGACGCGCCGGGAGAAAACAAGCCAGCAAGGACGCCGCGCCGAGCATAAGACTTGCCGCGATCAGCGCGACCGGGTCACTCGGGCTCACTTGGTAAAGCATCTTGGCGAGAACACGGCCGAGCCCGAGCGCGAGGAGCAAACCGAGCCCAAGCGCAAAGGCCGTTTGCAATGCCCCCTGTTTCATGATGAGGGCAAAGACGTCGCTGCGGTCCGCGCCGAGTGCCATCCGGATGCCGATCTCGCGCGTGCGTCGCGCCACAGAGTAAGCTTTGACGCCGTAAACGCCGACGACTGCGAGAAGGAGTGCGATGCCGCCGAAAATACCAAAGAGAATCGCGGCGAACCGAATCGCCCAGAGGCCGACATTTTTCTCGACGATATTTTCGAACGGCTCGATCTGGAGAATCGGCATGGTCGGTTCCACCTCGCGCAAGGTCTGACGAAGCGTCGGGATCATCGCTGCGACCGCCGCGCGCTCATCCCGCGCCAGTCGCACCTGGAGAATCACTCCGCCGCTATAAGCCTGCGCAAGCGGCGCAAAAATCCGCTTCGGCATCTCACCGGCGAGCACCTCGTGGCGATGCGCCCTAACAATGCCAATAATGGTGAAATCGTTAGGCGAACCGTCGCTCGGCGGCAGGGTGTAACGAACATGCTGACCGAGCGCGTCACGATTCGGGAAAAGTTTCTTCGCCATCGTTTCGTCGATGATCAGGACTCGCGGCGTGCCCTTGTTTTCGCATTCGTTATCGGTGAAATCGCGGCCGCGGAGGAGATGCACGCCGATAGCGTCGAACCAGCCGGGCGTGATCGCAGTGAATAGCCCGCTGGCGCCGGGCTCAGGCGCTTTTGGATCGGTTTTCGCGACCGCGGCTTCGTCGGCCCGCATGATCCGTCGCACGTTAGTGATGTTGCCATAGGGAAGCATCGTCGTTAGGGCAACCCCTCGAACGCCTGGCAGCGCACGGACGCGATGCACCGCCTCGAACATGGTGCGTTGCGCCATAGCCTCGTCCTCATGGCGAAGAGTGAAATCCATCTCCGCCGAAATCGCGCCTTTGCGATCAAAGCCCGGATTCAGCCCTCCCGCTTTGAGCGCTCCGCGGAAAAACAATCCGCCGCTGAAAAGCAGTGTGAGCGAGAGGGCGACCTGCGCCATCACCAGCAGGTGGCGCGGAGCAAAGAAGCGATTCAGTCGTCCGACATGCGCCGGCTCGCCGACCTGCTGCTTTAGGTCATTGACGAGATCAACGCGGGCAGCCTTCAGGGCGGGCCCGAGGCTGAAGAGCAAAGTCGCGACCAAACAGATCAGGAAAGTAACAGCCAGAACAGTTATGTCCGGTCGTAACTGCACGACGATGGAAAAATTCATCGAGCCGAAAAGCCCGCCTAACGAACCAAGGAGCAGATCATTGCTCCAGAGACTTATGAACAAACCCAGGGCACCGCCAGCAAGCGCGAGCAGCAATCCTTCGCACAAGAGCTGCCGGACGATGCGCCAGCGGCTCGCCCCGAGCGCGAGGCGAAGCGCGATCTCCTTGGCGCGATTGGCCCCGCACGCGAGAAGCATGTTCGCGAGATTGAGGCAGGCGATAAGCAAAACCGCCGCCGCCATCGCGAGAAGCAAGGTGCCGATAAGTCCGACCGGGCCGTCATCCGAGGGCGTCGTGCTGATGCTGAAGCGCGACGGCGCCTGGAGTTGTAACTCGCGTGTGCCGGTCGAGTCGGGCGGCTGGATCGCGGTCAGGCGTTGGGCGAGCGCGCTGAGGCGCGGCTTGGCTGAGTCACTCGTTAGGCCAGGACGCAGTCGGGCGATTAGATTGAGGGCGTAATTCTTCGGCTCGCCCAACTCCATCTTGCCGCTGGTGTCGCTAAAGGCTGACCCAAGTTGTGAGTAGACGCCGAGCGGCAGCCAAAGATCAGGTGCGAGGATCGCGTTTGTTCCGGAAAAACCCTCTGGTGTCACTCCGATGAGCGTGTAAGTCTGGCCATTCACGGTCAGCGGTTTGCCAATGAGATCGGCACGGCCGCCGAGCTTTTTCCAATAAGGATAGCTCGCCACCACGACGGGAATATTGGCGCCCGGCTTGCACTCAGCGGCATCGTAGAAACGGCCTACTGCGGGCTTTGCGCCCACGAGCGAGAAGAAGTTTTCCGAGCTGAGGAAAATGAAGCTGCGCCGCATGTTATCGCCGCGCCCGATGCCGGCGAGGGCAAAGCCCATCGCCCCGACGTCGTTGAAGACTGGATTGTTCTCCCGCAACGCGGTGAATTCGCGGTAGGAAAATGGCCGATAATCGTGAGTCGCGTCCTGCCGCGCCGTGAAAACATTCACCACTTCCGCGGGACGCACTGGCACGACCGGTCGGAGGACGACGCCATTAACGAGGGCGAAGATGGCGGAGTTTACCCCGATCGCGATCGCCAGTGTAAGG
>JAICXG010000366.1 GCA_025980625.1 Chthoniobacterales bacterium | reverse complement strand
TTTGCCGGTATCGATTTCGGTGCCCGCGATATCGAGACAGTCGTCGTAAATTTGGTAGGCGGTGCCGATTTTCGCGCCAAAGGCTTTCATTCGCCTAACGACTTTCGGTTCCGCTCCGCTCAGGAACGCGCCCAGCTCGGCCGCGCAGGCAAAGAGCGAGCCGGTTTTCATGCCGATGATCCGGAAATATTCGGCGCGTGAGAGTTGCAGATCGAAGCGCCGCTGCGTCTGGATCATTTCCCCCGAGCAAACTTCGGTCGCGGTGCGGGCGATCGTCCGGCTGATGTGGAGATCGTCGAAATCGGTTGAGAGATTAAGGGCATGGGCGAACAGAATGTCACCGAGCAGGACGCTGAGCGAGTTGCCCCAGCGCGCGTTCACCGTCGGCTGCGAGCGGCGGCGTTCCGCGTCATCCATGATGTCGTCATGCACGAGGGTGGCGAGATGGATCAGCTCGACAATCACCGCGAGATCGAGATGACCTTGCCCTAACGAGCCAGTCGCGCCGCCGCTGAGCAGGGCGAGGAGCGGACGCAGGCGCTTGCCGCCGCCACCGATGGCATAGGCGACGTAACCTTCGAGCGCGGGATCAAATGCGCGCGTTTGCGCTGCGATGCGGCGATCGACCTCGTCGAGCTGTGCCTGGACGGGCGCGAAGACGCGGCCGAGCGAACTCGCGACGGAGGGAGCGGCAGCGGCGCGGTTCGCGGAGAATTTCACAAGCGCAGAATAGAAGGTCGGCTTTTAATGTCAAAGCTACTCGGCGCCTGGTTTACCAGCGATGTAACCACTCGGCGGCGGCGTATTTTTGTTCTGCCAGTTCGGCGGCGCGATCGAAGCTGCGCGGCGGGATTTCTGCCTCGCAAATTTCGGATGCGAGAGTGGCGGCAAAACGCTCGCGGAATGACTCCGACAGATCCGGCAATTGGATACTTCCCTGGTGGAGAAAACCCCGCCGGGTCCGGCGTTGGGCGGCCCCTGCGATCTTGCGTCCGCGGCAGGTGAGATCATTGCGCACGGGATTCGCAAAGCAGGCAGCGGAGATTCTTGGCGCCGCTTCGAGGAGCAGCTCGGTTTCTTTTCCTTCGAGTTGCAATACATCGCGAATCGCAACATGTAACGCGGCGTAGATCGCCGGCGGGCTGAGCGCAAAAGCCGGTTCGTTAGGCGGGGTGAGCAGTGAGTAGGTGAGATCTTCGCCATGCAGAACGATCCCGCCCCCAGTCCAGCGCCTAACGAGTTCGCGGGTTCTCGCTTCCTCCGCAACCTCGGTAAACTTCCCGAAGTAGCCAAAGGAGAGCGAAGGCCGTCGCCAGCCGTAAAATCGCAGGATGGGCCCGGTCGCCTGCTCGAGCAGCGCTTCGTCCATCGCCATGTTCATCGCCGCGCTTATCGGCGTGCGGTCGTGAGACACGCTTAGCCGCTCAAACAACATCAATTACGATCTGTTCGAGCGCGCCACGCGGGTCTTTGGCGGCGGTAATCGGACGGCCAATAACGAGGAAATCTGCGCCCGCCTGCAACGCCTCGCGCGGTGTCATCGTGCGGCGTTGATCGTCCGGCGCGGAACCGGCTGGTCGGATACCCGGGGTCACGATTTTGATCCGGTCGCCGAGCGCGGCCCGCAAGGGAGTGATTTCCCGCGGACTCGCAACGAAGCCGGAGATTCCACTCTCGAACCCGAGCGCCGCAAGTCGTACGACCTGCTCTTCCAACGAGCTCCCAACTCCGATCTGGCGCAACACCGTTTCGTCCGCGCTCGTGAGCACAGTGACGCCAAGAAGCAACATTTCCGAGACCCTCGCGGCGACGGCGGCGGCGATCATGGCCCGTCCGCCGCTCAGGTGAAGCGTGAGCATTTCCACCCCTAACGAATGAGCGCTCTCGACCGCGCGCGCCACCGTGTTTGG
>JAICXG010000143.1 GCA_025980625.1 Chthoniobacterales bacterium | reverse complement strand
TCTTCGCTTAGCTCGGCAAGATCGATATCATTGAGCAGGACCGAGCCGGATGTTGGAAGGTCGAGTCCGGCGGCGAGCCCGAGCAGCGTGGTTTTCCCGCTTCCGGACGGGCCGAGGATCGAGCAGGTTGCACCTTGCGCGAGAGTGAAGGTGATGTTGCGCAGGACGGTCAGCGGCCCGGCGCCGGTCAAATAGCTTTTCGTTAGGGCACGGAGTTCGAGAATCGGGCGCGAGTTCATTGACGGTCGCAGGCGGCGCGGTTTGCTTACGCGATGAGGCTTGGTCACGCATGAGGAATTTGCGGCAGCGAAGCTTTCCCCTCGTCTGCGCGGCCCTTTTGCTCGCGTCGACCGCGTCCGGCAAGACGATCCTTTTTCTCGGCGACAGTCTCACGGCCGGGCTCGGCTTGCAGCAGAGCCAGGGGTTCCCGGCCTTGATTGAAAACAAAATCGAGGCGGAGAAGCTGCCCTACGAAGTGATCAATGCCGGCGTGAGCGGCGACACGAGCGCCGGCGGCCTGCGTCGCATTGATTGGCTCCTACAACGCCCGATCGATGTTCTTGTGCTCGAACTCGGCGCGAACGACGGGCTGCGCGGTCTTCCGATCGCGGCCATGAAACAAAATCTCCAGGCAATTATCGACAAGGTAAAAGCGAAAAGCCCGCAGGTGAAAATCGTCATCGCGGGGATGCAAATTCCGCCGAATCTCGGAGCGGATTACGCACGAGATTTTCGCGCCGCGTTCGTCGATTTGGCCCGGACTAACGACGCCGCGCTCATCCCATTTCTGCTCGAGGGCGTCGGCGGTCGCGAGGATCTGAATCAGTCCGATCAGATCCACCCGACTGCGGCGGGGGACAAGATCGTGGCGGAAAATGTCTGGCGCGTCCTCGCTCCGCTGCTGAGAAAGAGCGGATCGTGATCCGGCTCGACGGTTGCCAGGCGCTCATCACCGGCGCGTCGGCTGGGATTGGTCGCGAGTTTGCGCGCCAGCTTGCGGGCCGGGCAAGCGCACTTGTGCTGGTGGCCCGGCGCGAGCAACGCCTGGGGGAACTGCGCGACGAGTTGCGCGCGCGCCATCCGCGTTTGCGCGTCGAAATTCACAAAACCGATCTGTCGTGGCATGCCGCGGCGGATGAGTTGCTCGATTGGCTCGGAAGACTCGGCCTAACGATCGATCTCCTGATCAATGACGCGGGCCTCGGTGACATCGGCTCCTTTGCCACGGCCGACCCGCCGCGCATCGAAACCATGCTCGAGGTCAACATGGTGGCGCTGACACGGCTCACGCGGGCGCTGTTGCCGGGGATGATCGAACGCGGGTACGGCGGGATTCTCAACGTCAGCTCATCCGCATGTTTTTTGCCGATCCCAAATTTCGCGGTTTACGCCGCGACCAAGGCGTATGTGACGAGCTTTTCCGAAGCTTTGCGCCTCGAGCTGCATGGCACGGGAGTGCACGTCTCGGCGCTTTGTCCCGGGCCGGTGCGGACGGAGTTTCAGGAAAAGGCGTGGCGCAAAGCAGAGGATCCGGCGCAAACCGAGCCGGCTCTGGCTTACGTCGCGGTGGAGGAAGTCGTCGGCGCTGCCCTTCGCGGAATCGAGAGGAACCGGCCCGTGGTCATCCCTGGAGCGATAATGAAATTCGGGATGCTTGTCGTTAGGCTGACGCCGCTGCCGGTCCTCCGTTTTTTCGCCCGAATCTTCGCCAAGCCGGCAGCCTGAGCGTGCGCCTACAACGGCATCGGTAGGAAAACGCCAGGCAGGGCAATCATCCGGAAACCGTTCTTCAGTTCCCACACTCGCAGTGCTGCCAGCAAAAGCGCGCGAGTTCGCTCCAGCGATCCGCGCGGCCGCCAAACCTCGATCTCAGTCTTGGCTCGATATTTCCGCCGGTGCGGTTTGCCTGACGCGCGCCGGGTTTTTTGGACCCGCGGTTTTTTTGTCGTTTTCATCATCGCCTCCCTTCACGAATGCGGTTGCCTGCGATTCGTCGCAGCATTGTCGGCCGCGGCAATTCGCGTCTCTCCAAAGGGTGAGAGAAATGAAAGAGCAAAATCGCGGAGGCGAGGAAGAAGGCGACGAAGATGAACGCCCAACTCGCAGCCCAACCAAACGCGAGCAGCGCAAGAAGCGTGAGGGCGAGCAGCCGCGGTGTTTGATTTCGTGTCAGGTGAGCCCCGTTCATGTTCAGATCTCCTGAGAAGACCATCGGTGCGAAGGGAGGATTCGCTATGCAAGTTTTGGCAAACATGAGGCATTTTTTGGCGAGCCTCGAATCGTTATCCGCGATTGCGGGCCTTCCACTCTGCGATAAGCTCCGGCGGGCGAGCAGAACTGCCGGTGGATTTGCCGGGCGCGCCCGACTGAAATGCCAGGGTGGCGAAATTGGCAGACGCGCCAGATTTAGGATCTGGTGGAGCAATCCTTAGGGGTTCGAGTCCCCTCCCTGGCATGGCAAGGGCATGAAAAATCCGCACCTTGAAATCGAACGCAAGTTTTTGATCGGAAGACTGCCGCGCAATCTCGAGCGCTACCCGCGCAGCGAGATCACACAGGGTTATCTGGCGCTCGGTCGCCGCGCCCATGTTCGTCTGCGCAAGAACGGGCGGGTCTGTACCCTGACGTTCAAACGCGGACCCGGGCGGGCTCGTGAAGAGCGTGAAATTCATCTTAACCCGGCGCAGTTCGCGATTCTCTGGCCGGCGACGGAAGGCGCTCGCCTAACGAAAACGCGTTACTACCTTCCTTACCGCGGGCTCACGATCGAGATCGATATCTACCACGGTTCGAACGAAGGCCTGATGGTGGCGGAAGTGGAATTTGCCGACTCCCAGACCTACCATTCCTTTCGCCCGCCGGCATGGCTCGGGCAGGAGGTCACTGGCGCCAGCGGTTACAGTAATGTCCGCTTGGCGCGTGACTGATCTGGAGATTGCAAATTGTCACCCGCGCCGGTTCTTGCTGCGTTGTAGTGCCTAAGTGTTGCGGCCTTAAAACTTAAAGCTCAGGTCCACCTGAAAGAGATTATAGTCATCGACCGGATTGATGCCTATGTCACCTAGTCCCCCGGTACCGAGCTCGTGATCGATCTGCCAGCCGTGAGCATAGGTCAGGTTAGCTATGATGGCGTCACTCACCGCATAACTCAGTTGGACAAACACTCCTTCGATGTTAACCCGGCCGTCAAAAACATCGGAATCTACCAGGTTCGGATCGAGGGAAAACTGCTCCACATGCTGCCAGAAGGACGTGAGGCTGATATCGCCCTTGTGCTTCGTGCTGCCGATGCCGGCGCCGATCTGATAAGCGAATTTCTGGTCTGTCTTGTCCGGATGACCCGCGGCGCGGGCACGATCCGAGCCATCGAAGTTGACGGCAAAGTCCCCGAAGATCCTCGCCGGTATTTTGCCAATGTTAAAACCGAACTCCACAGGTAATTCGAAGACAAAGAGGCTGTTCACGCCCGTCTGATTCGGAGTAACCTTATTGCCATCCGCATCAATGAAGGTCGGGTCACCGACAAAATGCAGGTTAAAGGTATCGCCGGTGCCGGTGTAGTTGTAGAGCGTAGGAGCGATTTGCAGGTATCGATTTTCATCGAGATTCAGCCTCGCCCCAATCTGCAATCCGAGGAGATAAGCGTCATCTTCTGGGAGGCCGTTCGGCGAAGGACCAACCGGGTTCTCCGGATTAGTGTCGTCATACACGAACTGGCCGAAGTTGGCGAAAAGGCCGAGGCTCATGCCGGCGGTGCCTGCCACCTGGTTTGTCCGGACCGTTTTACCATCCGTATCCGTAACCGTCTCACGCCGGCCGGGACTGCTGACGCCTAAGTTAATCGTGTACTGATATTGTTCCGCCAATCCCTCAGGGTTAATGTCTGGATCCCACACCATCGAGGTAGTAACAAACGGATTCTGCATCTTACCTGCCGTAAGCGTTACGCCTTTAAAGCCCTTGTAACCAAAGTAGGCTTGACCGACACTAATTCCGTCGCTGTTTTTCGCGAAGGGCCCCGGACCAGCCGCCGCGTCGTCACCAAAAGTTACGTTGGTCGAACGCGGATTGGTGCTGGTCTCCAGCCGAATCCCAAAGAACCAGTCGTCGACCAGCGTGCCTCGGAGGCCGAGCCGCAGGCGATAACGTGCGCGATTGCGCTGAAAAGTGTCGCCGGGCAGATTAACCGCATCCGGAGCGGCGGTCTGGCCATTCCGAACCTCATAGCGCATGCGCGCATCGCCATACAGCTCAATTTCGGTGACGGAACTCGATAGCTTCCATTTGGTCGCCGACGTCACCTGCGCTTCTTTGGCGGCCTTCTTTGTCATCTCAGATCGCACTTCGGCCGCGTCTTGCTTGGTGATGAGATGCTTGCGCACGAGTAAGTCGAGCAGGGCGTCGTCATCGGCCCGGAGCCGGGCCACACCTATTGAAACAGTTAAAAGTCCTACGACGGCAAGTTTCTTCGACAACATTTGTATCTCCGTTGGTGCGACCGAAGTCGCGGTGGTTGGGCAGCGGCAACCTTCGGATCGCTCGCCCTTCGCATTCTTCCAAGGCCGGAGGCTAAAAGCGAGTTGTTACGAACAAATCGCGCGCAAGTTTAAGAACTTGCTTAGCTGACGATCGGCTGCGGCTGACGGTGCTCGGAGAGCCGAAGGATCATAAAGAGTCGGCGCGGAGGGACCCGATCCGTGTCGTCAGGTCGTTTCGCCGATTCTCCAACGTCTGAAGACGGAGCTGCCAACGGTGCAATTGGATGCTCAGTTGGTTAATGTAACCTTTAATCTCGGTGCGCTGTGACTCGTTCTCTTTCAAATGGCGCTCTAACTCCGCCAGTCTCTCGGACGCGGAGCCGGATGCCACTTCGGTAAGATCGGGCTGAATCTCGGGCACGACGGTCGGTTTGCCGCAGCCTTGGCATTGCAAGGTCATGCGCGCAGCCGCTGCATCCACGACCAGCGGGATGCCGCAATGCTGGCATTCAAAAAATAAATCGCGCTTCTCGCTTGAGCCAGTCACGCCGACTCCAGGAACGGCTTGCATGCAACGTAATCGAGCAGCCCCCATACCAAAGCGGGTGCCATGATGTCTCCGGGCAGGCGGTTCGAAGCGGTTCAACACGCGACACCCTGGCACGAGTCTATAGACTCAGTGCATTCTGCTGTTTTTTATAAATCGCTGACCTCAGGTATCTTGTGGTTTGCGGCACCACTATGGAATGATGGCTGCTAAGGAGGACCTTGCGAAAGGAATTTTCATACAATGGCAAAAGTTCTAGGAATCGATTTGGGTACCACCAACTCCTGCATGGCCGTGATGGAGGGTGGCGACCCGCTGGTTTTGGAAAACAGCGAAGGCGCGCGAACGACGCCTTCCATTGTCGCCTTTGCGAAAAATGGCGAACGTCTTGTCGGCCAGGCCGCTAAACGGCAGGCCGTAACTAACCCCGCTAACACCATTTTTTCGATCAAGCGTTTCATGGGCCGCAAATACGATGAGGTCCGGGAGGAACAGCATCGCGTTCCTTACAAGATCGTGAAGGCGGCCAACGGCGACGCCCACGTGCAGGTCGAGGTCAGTGGCCAGACTAAGAACTTCAGTCCGCCGGAAATCTCGGCCATGATCCTGGCGAAGCTGAAGGCCGACGCCGAAGCCAAACTGGGCGAAAAGATCACCCAGGCGGTGATCACGGTGCCCGCCTACTTCAACGATTCGCAGCGTAACGCGACCAAGGACGCTGGCAAGATCGCCGGGCTCGAAGTGCTGCGCATTATCAACGAGCCGACCGCAGCCTCGCTCGCTTACGGACTCGACAAAAAGAAGGACGAAGAAATTGCGGTCTATGACCTGGGCGGCGGCACGTTCGATATCTCTGTGCTTGAGATCGGCGATGGCGTTTTCGAGGTCAAAGCAACCAATGGTGACACTCACCTGGGTGGCGACGACTGGGATAACATGCTGCTTGATTGGATCGTCAGTGAATTCAAGAAAGACACTGGCATCGATCTCTCCAAGCAGCCAGACGCGATTCAGCGCATCAAGGAAGAAGCGGAGAAGGCCAAGATCGCTCTTTCCTCCGTGCAGGAATATGAGATTAACCTGCCATTCATCACCGCGGATGCGAGCGGGCCGAAGCATATCCAAAAGAAACTGACTCGCTCGAAACTTGAGCAACTGACTGAGCCGCTCTTTCAACGCACGGTTAAGCCGGTCAAGGATTGTCTGGCTGACGCCAAACTGACCGAGCGCGATATCGATGAGCTCGTTCTCGTCGGCGGCATGACTCGTATGCCGAAGGTAATCGAGACTGCACGCGATCTCATCGGCAAGGAACCTCACAAGGGCGTCAATCCCGACGAAGTCGTAGCCGTGGGCGCGGCTATCCAAGGCGGCGTCCTCAAGGGTGACGTGAAAGACGTCCTCTTGCTCGATGTGACTCCGCTGACTCTTGCGATCGAAACAGCCGGCGGTGTCGCGACTCCGATGATCCCGCGGAACACCACCATCCCGACGCGAAAGTCGCAGATTTTCTCGACCTATAGTGACAACCAGCCTGGGGTGGAGATCAAGGTGTTACAAGGTGAGCGTCCACTCTCCCGCGACAACAAGAACCTCGGCACTTTTCATCTCGACGGCATTCCGCCGGCTCCGCGCGGGGTCCCGCAGATCGAAGTCACTTTCGATATCGACGCCAACGGCATTCTCCATGTCTCGGCAAAGGATCTCGGCTCCGGCAAGGAGCAGAAGATTTCCATTACCGGTAGCTCTGGCTTGAGCAAAGAGGAAGTGGAGCGCATGCAACGCGACGCGGAGGCGCACGCCGAAGAAGACCGCAAAGCGAAGGAAGCGATCGAGATCAAAAACAACGCCGACACGCTTGCCTACCAGTGTGAGAAGCAGTTGAAGGAACTCGGTGACAAGGTTCCTGCGGATAAGAAGCAGTCAGTAGAAGATGCCATCGCCAAGGTACGCGAAGCGATCAACGCCAATGACACCGACGCAATGAAGCGGACCTACGAAGACTTGCAGAACAAATTCCAGGAAATCAGCGCCGATCTTTATAAGCAGGCCGCCGCCAGCGCAGGCGCCGGGGCTGGTCCTCAGCCTGAAGGCGGTCCCGGTTCCCAGGCGGAACCGCAAACCGAAGGCCCGCGCAAGGACCAGGGCGACGTGGTCGACGCCGAATTCGAAGTGGTCGACGAAGACAAGAAATAACTCTTTCCCAACAACAATTTGCCGACCGCGGCTCGTCCGGATGGCGAGCGCTGACTCGGCAGCAACCAACCAGCAAAGGAGTAAGTAAGAACCATATGGCAATCAATGTGAAACCGCTCGGCGACCGGGTGCTTG
>JAICXG010000175.1 GCA_025980625.1 Chthoniobacterales bacterium | reverse complement strand
GATAATCCGCCGGCGCGATGTGCCGCACTCGATCAGCGTGAGTGGAAAGCTGATAGCATTTTTTGAAGCCGATTCGCTCCGGGTCGTCAGGGTTATAGACCGCGATGGCGTGACCGTTATTCTTCCGCATCACGGTAAAACAGGGCACGTCCGTCGGCCCGTCGCCGAGATAAATCATGTTCGGGAACGGAATTGGCCGCACCGCCGGATCCATGTGATCATTCACGTCTTCCGACATTTCGAGCAGCCCCTTATTGATCCGAAAAAGAAACTGGGTCTTCTGGGTGTGACTGATGACGCGCTTCGGAAAAGTGATTCGCCCCTCCGCGTCCTCGGCAAATTCACAGCCGAAGATCGCGCGCACATATGGGGCGAGCCGGCTCCCTTCGATTAAGACCTTAAGTCCAGAGGAAATGATGTAATGCTCGACGGTGATGCCATGGCTGCGCTGTTCCTCGCTGAGCAGGTTCTGGCGCAGATCGTCGAACATTTCCGGCAGGCCCTTGTAGAAGTTGAGCTTCGCCCCTAACGAACGTAGCTCCGCGTTGGTCGGGCGATCCATCCCCAGGGTGTCGAGTAAGACTTTCATGTAGGCCAGCTCGCTGTCGTAACCTTCTTGCCGGACAAATTCCGAACAGCGCCGCCAGAAATTTTTCGCGTCAATCCCGAAGGTCGGGAAAATAACTTCGTCCTGCATGTAACTCGGGCTCAGCGTCTGGTCGTAGTCATAGACGATCGCGATTGTGTTTTGCGGCGTGGACATGAGTAAGGCTGAAAGGATTTACAGGATGCAACCCAGGAAGTCATCAAAGAGCTGGCCGTAAATGGAGCCGCGTTCGGGATGATATTGCACCGCCACGCCGAAGCGACGATCGCGCAACCGGAATTGCTCGATGATGTCATCGCTCGCGCACCAGGCTTCCGCGACGCAGCCCGCCGCCAATTGCCCGATCGCCTGATGATGCGCGCTGTTCACCTTCTCAAAACGGTGGCGCGCGCTGCGGTCGTGGCGGAGCGGTTGGATGTCGCGCGATTTTTGCTCGGGCAGGTTGTGGCCGGCAATGTCGAGCCGAAGAGTGCCGCCGAGCGCGACGTTCAGGAGTTGCATCCCCTTGCAAATGGCGAAAATCGGCAAGCCGCATTCGAGCGCCACCTCCACGGCGGCAAATTCCCATTCGTCGCGCGCAATGTCAGGGCCTTCCAGCAGCGACGGATCCGGTACGGACTGGCGGAGAAATTTTTCCGCGATATCGGCGCCGCCGGTGAGGAGCAGCGCGTCCATCTCCTCGGGTGCGACCGGGCTGCGCGCGGCGTTCTGGATCTTGAGTGCCGGATGAGAGGCGAAGAATGGCGCAAACCATTGTTCGTCACGCTCTCGGATCCAGCTGGCCAGGTTTGGCATCAGCGAATTTCCCGCCTCCGGCCGGTGCTGTAAAGAAGAGGCGGCGGGGCGAGTCCATCTTTATGATGTTCCAGGCCGGCTGCACGACGCTATACTCGTTAGGCGATGAGGACCAACCCGAAAAGACTTGCGCCTAACGAAGAGCCAAAACTTGCCCGGCAACTCGGGCTCTTCGGCACGACGATGGCAGTCATGGGCGGGATTATTGGCGCCGGGATTTTCATCAATCCTTACCTGGTGGCGCAGCGCGTGCAGGCGCCGGCGTTGATATTGGCGGCGTGGATCGGGGGCGGGCTGATCGCGCTCGCCGGCGGATTCATCTATGCGGAATTGGCGGCCCGGCTACCGGTGGTAGGCGGGCAGTACGCATACCTCCGCGAGGCCTTGCATCCGGCGGTCGCTTTTATCTACGGCTGGGTCCTGCTGCTTGTCATCCAGACGGGAGGGATCGCGGCCGTCGCGGTGACCTTTGCGCATTATTTTCTCGAGCTGACGCAATGGCCGTTGAACGCGCCGCTCGTCGCAATCGTCGCCCTCGCTTTGCTCACCGCGATCAATTGCCTCGGTGTGCGTGCCGGGAGTCGCGTGCAATCGGCCATGACGCTGAGCGCGATCGCCGCAATCGCTTGTCTGGAGCTCGTCAGCTTTTCGCATCGGGGCGCTCGCGCAGTCCCGCTGGAAGAGATGCCGGGCAATCTCCCGCTCGCCTTCGGCGCGGCAATGACTCCGGTGCTCTTCGCATATGGCGGCTGGCAGACTTCGAGTTTTCTCGGCGGAGAAATCCGCGATGCGGAACGCGTTCTGCCGCGCGCCCTGATTCTCGGAGTGATCGGCGTGATCGCAGTTTATGTCTCGGTAAATGTCGCCTATCTGCGCAGTCTCGGACCAGCCGGCCTGGCGGCGACGAGCACTCCTGCCTCGACCGTGATGCACAATTCGTTAGGCGCACGCGGCGCACAACTGATCGCCGCCGGCATCGCTTTCTCCGCCTTCGGATTTCTCGCCCAATCGATGCTCACCGGTCCGCGGGTTTATTTCGCGATGGCGAAGGACGGCGTTTTCTTTCCCCAGGTCGCGAGAGTTCATCCGCGGACTCACGCGCCGGTCGTCGCGATTCTTCTCCAGGGCATCTGGGCGATGGTGATCGCGCTCAGCGGCACTTATGGGCAGGTCGTGAATTACGTCGTGGCGATGGACTCACTTTTCTTCGGGCTGACCGCGGTCTGTCTCTTTGTCCTGCGGCGCCGTACGCCGAAGTCGCAGTTCCGCGTGCCGGGACATCCCTGGACGACGCTCTTTTTTATCACCGCGGAGTGGCTCATCGTCATCAGCACCTTTGCGAACGACCCGCGCCGGGCCTTGATCGGACTCGGCTTCGCATTGCTCGGCTTGCCGGTATACCTGTGGTGGCGATGACTGGGCGGGAGGAGAGAAAGCACTCGGCCTACATGGAGTGGGCGAAGCTGTCGTCACCGGCGCGATTCAATCTCGCGACCAGTGGCCTAACGAATGTAGCACTGGCGGAGTTTCCGCTGCGGGTGGACGAACTGGAAATCACCGGCGGCGGGTATGGTTACGCGCCGTTGCTGGAACGGCTCGCCCGCCACACCGGCGCACCGCTCGAATGCATCGTGACGGCGGAAGGCACTTCGATGGCCAACCATCTCGCGATGGCGACGTTGATCGAACCGGGCGACGAAGTCGTGATCGAGCAGCCAACCTATGGATTGCTACTCGACGTGGCGCGTTACCTCGGCCCCTCGATTCGGCGGGTTGAGCGGCGCTTCGAAGACGATTTTGCGCTTTCGTTAGGCGAGCTGGAGAAGGCTATCACACCCGCGACCCGGCTCGTGATTTTGACCAACCTGCACAATCCCACCGGCGCGCTGATTCCTGTCGAAACGCTGCGGGCGATCGGCGAGATGGCGCACCGGGTCGACGCGCGCGTGCTGGTGGACGAAGTTTATTTCGAGATGCTTTTTGAGCGCGCGGCGCCATCCAGCTTTTCGTTAGGCGAGAATTTTGTCATCACCAGCAGCCTGACGAAAGCCTACGGCCTGAGCGGGCTGCGCTGCGGTTGGATCCTGGCCGCGCCGGAGCTGGCGCAGCGGATGTGGCGCTTGAACGACCTCTTCGCGGCGACTGCGGCGCACCCGGCCGAGTGCATGTCAGTGATGGCATTCGATCATCTCGACCGGTTTCGTGCCCGCGCGCGAGACCTTCTCGTCGCAAACCGCGCCTTGCTCGATTCGTTTCTCGATTCGCGCGCCGATCTGGAATGTTTTCGTCCGCCCGCCGGGACGGTCGTTTTTCCACGCCTAACGAACCGTGATCCGGAAAAATTCTTTCAGCTCCTGCGCGAGAAATATGAAACTTCCGTCGTCCCCGGGCGCTTTTTTGAGATGCCGCAACATTTCCGGCTTGGCATTGGCGGGGAGACGGAAAATCTTCGCGCCGGACTGGAACGGCTCGGGGCGGCGCTGGACTCGACATCTCGCCGCAAGTCGTCGAGCAGTTGTGACTAGTACTTGAAACGGGAGAAGAGAATATGCCGCATGTGGTGACCAATAAATGTGTAGAATGCAAATTCACCGACTGCGTGGTGGTGTGTCCGGTGGCCTGCTTTTACGAGCTGGAAACTCAACTCATAATTCACCCGGAGGAATGCATCGATTGCATGGCGTGCGTGGATGAATGCCCGGTCCACGCAATTTATGCCGACGCCGATGTTCCGCCCGAATTCCAGGGCGATATTGAAATAAACGCGACCGAGGCGCACAAGGTCAAGGAGGCGGGCCAGGGTCCAATCGAAGCGAAAAAGGATCCTTTGCCAACGGCCGAGGCGAAGAAAGTGCAACTCGGGTATTAATCAAGCGGCGGTCCGAGACGCGCTCAATTGCGCGCCGAGACTCGATCAATAGAGAACCCGATGGAAAAGGTCAGCAGCCAGGAATTTCAGCGGCGGCTCGGCCGGGTCGAGCAATTGATCACCGGATTGGAAAACTCGCCCGATCCGGCGGTGCGCGAGCAAACGCGCGAGCTGATCCAAACATTGCTCGATCTGCACGGGCGCGGGCTCGAGCAAATTCTCGAAGCAGTGCATGAGACGGGCGAGATCGGCGCACGGGTGATCGATAAGCTCGGACGCGAGCAGCTCGTCTCGGGCGTGCTTTTGCTCCACGGCTTGCATCCGCTCGACCTCGAGACGCGGGTGCGCAATGCCCTCGAGGCGGTGCGGCCGCGCCTTGGGTTGCACGGCGGGAGCGTCGAGTTAGTCGAAGCGAACGCGGACGGCCGGGTCCGCATCCGGTTGGAGGGAAATTGCAACGGCTGTCCATCCTCGCGCGTAACGCTCCGGAGCACGATCGAGGAGGAACTCTACGCGGCGGCGCCCGACATCATCTCGCTGGAAGTCGATGGCGCGGCTGATCCGAGCGCACCTCTCGATCGCAACCGGGTGGCGGCTTTTAGCGAATGTCCAACCAGCAACGGGACACAACCATGAAAGGAAACGAATGATGAACAATCCACCAAAACCGGTGCATGTGCCCGGTATGCGCAAGGGCGAAGAAGAAGCTTTGAAGGGCCGCGAGCCCGGGCGATCGCTGGACCGGAAGAATTATCGCAGCGCCCGCGACTCGACCGGAATCAATCCCGGTCACCACGGACCGATTCTGCCGGTGATGCCCAGCATTCCTCCGGCCTAACGAGAGCGAGCCTGTGCGTTTGTGACGCCCGAAAAAACGATCGCAGGATCGACGCCAGGGCCATTCGCCGCGCTCCGGCGCTTTGGCCGGGTGGCTGCGTCGCGAGGCAAAGGAGAATCGATTGCGACGTCGGCGGTCGAGCGATGCGAGCTCTGCAGTCTACGCCTTGCGCCGCAACACCGGCACCTGCTCGAGATGGCAACGCGCCGGATCGTCTGTGCCTGCGATGGCTGCACGACGACCTTCGTGCCGGTCGTCGGCGGGCGTTTCAAGGTCATCCCGCGCGACGTGCGCGCGCTGCCGGGTTTCCAGATCTCGGATGCAGATTGGGAAAATCTCGCGCTACCGATTAGCCTGGCGTTTTTCTTCCACGACTCGGGGAAAGGGAAAATGACCGCGCTTTATCCCAGCCCGGCGGGCGCGACCGAATCGCTCCTTTCCCTGAGCGCCTGGGAATCGATCGCGCGGCAAAATCCGACTCTCGCCGCCATGCAATCGGACGTAGAAGCGCTCCTCGTCAACCGAGGTAAAGAGCCGCGCGATTATTTCATCGCCCCGATCGACAAATGTTTCGAGCTCGTCGGCCTGATCCGCATGCACTGGCGCGGTTTCGGTGGTGGCGAGGAAGTTTGGCGGGAGATTGGGGCGTTTTTCGCTGCGCTTCATGCCGGGACTTGATTTTAAAATAACCGGCGTCGCAGCGGCGGCGCGCGGGTTCGTTCCCCTCCTCCAG
>JAICXG010000226.1 GCA_025980625.1 Chthoniobacterales bacterium | reverse complement strand
GGCAAAGACGAACGCGTCCGCTTGACGTGAGTGCAATCCCCGTGGATGGGTTGTGCTCTGCGGGCCGAAGACCGGTCCGGCAGGAATTATTGCCAGAGTCCATTTATGAAAGTTTTGCCTCTCATTCTCACTTCTCTCGCGCTTGCGCCACTCGCCTTCGCGGCGAAAAACCCTTCCGCCACGCCCAAGCCGATCGCGGTCGCGAGCGCGACGCCGACGCCGAATCCCGACGAACCGATCGGGCCGCTGAAGAACCAGAAGGACAAGATCAGCTACGCGATCGGGCTCGACATTGGTTCGACCCTCAAGCGCCAGATGATCGATGTCGATCAGAGTCTGATGAACAAGGGCATTCAGGATGGAATGAGTGGCGCCAAACCGATCATGAACGAGGACCAAGTGCGCCAGGTCATGAGCACCTTTCAAAAAGATATGATGGAAAAGCAAGCCGCCGTGCGCAAAGCCGAAGGCGAGAAGAACGGCGCGGAAGGCAAAAAATTTCTGGAGGAAAACAAGAAGAAGCCGGGCATCAAGACAACGGCCGATGGTTTGCAATACCAGGTGATAGCCGAAGGCAGGGGTAATTCGCCGAAACAAACGGACATGGTCGAAGTGAACTACCGCGGCACGTTGATCAACGGCACGGAGTTCGATAGCTCCTACAAGCGCGGCAAACCGGCAAAGTTTCCGGTTAATCGTGTCATCAAAGGGTGGACCGAAGGCCTCCAGCTGATGAAACCGGGCGCCAAATACAAATTCTATATTCCGCCGGAGCTCGCCTACGGCCAACGCGGTGCCGGCTCAGACATCGGGCCGGAATCAACCCTGATCTTTGACGTCGAGCTGCTCGGCGTAAGCCCGGGGCCCACCCCGGCGCCGCCCGGGGCCGCGGCCGCGCCGCAAACTCGGGCGATGCCTTCCGCTTCTGCCAACTCGACGCCGAACAAGCCTTAGCCGCTCCGGTTTGCGAAAAGCAGTTTGGCGGCTGCGCTGACGCAGTCCGGCTATAATCCTGCGATCGTTAGGCGCGGAGCGTCGCTCCAGAGATCTTCGAGGCTGTAAAACTCCCGCTTCTCGCGGTGGAAGACGTGTACGATCACCTGCAGGTAATCGAGCACGATCCAATGGCTGGCGGGGAAGCCATCGACCGCCGCCGGCCGGATATCATCGTCTTCCCGCAAGCGCGTCTCGATCTCACCAGCGATCGCTTTCAGATGCGGCTCCGAGCTTCCCGAACAGATGACGAAGAAATCGGTAAAAGTGGAGATTCCCCGCAGATCCATGACCACGATATCTTCCGCTTTTTTCTCGGAAGCCAGTTCGGCGCAGGTTTTGGCTAGCTCTTCGGGTTCGATCGCTTGGTTCCTTGGTAAAGATTGCGGCGCCGAATGATCTCCTCGACCGCCTCTGGCACCAGATACCGAATCGATTCTCCTCTCGCAACCCGATTTCTAATCGCGGTCGATGAAATGTCGATCCAGCGCCGGATCGTGATGTAAGGGGACTCTGGCGCCGCTCCGGTGCGGTCGAGCACGACGAACTGCACCAGCTGGCCTAGATCAGCAAAGCGCCGCCAGCGCGGCAAACCCGGCAGGTTGTCCTCGCCGAGAAGAAAGAAAAGTTCCGCGTCGGGATTCCCGGCGCGCAATGCTTCGACGGTGTCGATCGTGTAGGATGGCGACGGTCGATCCAACTCCAGCCGCGATGCGGTGAATCCCGCTTCGCCCTCGATCGCCGCGCTCAGCATCTCCCAGCGTGCCTCTGCGCTGGCACATTCCTGCTCGATTTTATCCGGCGATAAAGCCGCGAGCACAAAGATCACTTCCACGAGACCCAGCCGTTCCCGCGCTTCCCGCGCGAGAATGAGATGAGCATGATGGATGGGATCGAAAGTCCCGCCGTAAATGCCGATTTTTTTCAAGCCGCCGCAACCATAAAAGGTCGAGCGACCAGTATCGACGCAATTTTAGCGCGAGAAGAATCGTCGCCCGGCCCGGGAGGAATCGCCGCGGCCAGCCCGGGATGAGCAAAGTACCTGTTCAGCGCTTCAGACCGGCCGCGTGGCAAAGGCGTGTCGGCTGTCCCGGTTTAGCTTTGTCGCGACGTCGCCGTTGTTACTCTTGCGCGAAGTAGGCCTGACCGACGATCTGTCCGAGATTGTTAATCCCAAAAGCATTGAGCGCTTCCGTCGCAAAAACCTCGGGTACGCTCGTGGGAGTCAGCCACCTGACGGCATGTTGAATCTTGGCCGTGTCATCCGCATAACCAACTATCACTCCACTCTGATTGATCGCGAGGCCCACGCTCTCGTTTCCGCCCATGCCCTTTAGGAATTTCAGACCCAACCCGGGAGCCGTGTAAAATGTCAGGTCGCTCGTGCCGGTTTGGTCGAGGCCAATGATTTGCCCGGTATCATTGATTGCATTCGCCACAGCGTAAAGAGTTTCGGGAACCATCCCGATCAGCTTCATCCCGCTTTGTTTTTTCCAGCCCATAGGCTCAAAGGTCTCCTCGTCCAATGTGAGAGAGCCTCCCACGATTCTGCCGAGGTTGTTGATCCCGTTCCCGAGGCTGTATTGCGCGCCCTCGACGACCCCGAGGTCACGCGGATTAGCCATGTCCGGCGACCAGAAGAAAGCGTGATAGATGATCCCTGGCTTTTGCACGACGAGATTTCCCGTTACCTGGTCCAGATCATTTATTGCATATGCGCTGTTGCCGTTGTCAGCGTTTGTCGAGATATCTCCAAGAGTGGTGAAACCATCGATGGGTGACCAAAAGAACGCGACTTGTCTCCCATCTACCTGCCGGGCGCGGCCGACCACATTCCCGGCGTTGTTAATCGCAAAGCAAAAGACCTCCGCTGTGTCGCTGTCGCCACCCCCCGGCACGCCGATGTCCATCATCCCGGTTGTTTCTGTCCAGATAAACCCATGGTAGTAAAAGCGGCCATCAGTTGGGGCGTAGACGCCTACTGCCGTGCCGCTGTCGTTGACCGCATACGCCCAGGCGTCTGCACCTAGCGTTCCAAGGTCGCGGATGCCAGTCGCGGGATCCCAGAGGAAAGCATGAGACTGTCCGAAAACAGTGCCGATAGTAGTTAAGGCAAAGGCGATTAAGCTGAGAAGAACATTTTTCATAAACGATATTTCGTTAGGGCTAAGGATGAAAGCCGGTTCCCGGAGCGCCCATAGTTTTGTCCGATCGAGCGAGACCTTGTCAATCCACAAATCACAGGCGCGCGAAAGTGTCTCGCGCACCTGAAAAACATCATCCGCCTCGCCGAGGAGGGGAAACTGGTCGTGGCCGGACCGTTTCGCGACGAGGGCGAGATGCGCGGCATTTTTATTCTCAATGACGAGACGGTAGAAGAAGCGAGAAAGCTCACCGAAAGCGCCCCGGCCGTGCAACGAGGCACGCTCCAGTTCGAGCTGCGTCCCTGGTATGGCTCCGCTGCCTTGATGGAGATTTCCCGGATTCACAAGACCATCGAAAAGAAAAGCGTTGCGGAGTGATCCGCGCAAAAGCATCTGCTCACGTGGCTCCATTCATGATGAGGCGCCGCGCCCCAACGACCGTAAAACGAAGCCTTTTAGGCGGTGAAGTTTAGTTCTCGGTCTGAGTCATGTCTCTGCTAGACTCACGCGCGCATGAAATTGCCCGCTGACGCCACGATCGCGCCCGAGAAATTGACCCATTATCTTCTCGTGCGCCAAGCCCGTGGTGACAAATCAGCGTTTCTCGCGCGCGCTGGGTACACGTTGGAAACAACCGATCAGCTTCTCAAGGATTTGCGCAGCCAACTGTTGCCGCTCGATGCGGCCCAACTTCATTCAACTGTGTTCGGCACGTTTTACGAGATTCGCAGCACGCTTGCCGGCCCAAATGGCGTGGTCCTTAGGGTGCGATCGATCTGGATGGAAGAGAAGTTGTCCGGCAGGACAAAATTCATTACCGTGATCCCGGAGAAATAAGAACCGTGCGCTTCGAACTTTATACTGACGCCTCTCTTGCTCGCGACATCCCGGAGCATCAGCTCCGACGTGGCGATCTTGTAAGAGTTATCGATCATCATCCCTCGGCAAACGGAGAGAGCGGTTATTCCATTGAAGTGTTCAATGCAATCGGGGACACGATCGCTGTCACAGCCGTGCCGGAATCCGCCTTGGAGCCATTGCGCAAGGATGAAGTGCTAAGCGTTCGCGCGTTGGCTACGAGGTAGATAGACGGTGGAAAAAAGAGCGAAGAACGACGCGAAAAGATTGCCAATGCCTCCGACGCCCAACTGGCAAAGCTCGGCGACACCGAGCGAGCGGCTCACTTCGACCTCGTGCGCGGCTGGGAACGATACAAAGAAGAGCTACTCGAAATTCTGCCGATCGAAGAACGCAAACGGCTCGAGGGAAACTAGTCGGCTGGCGGAGATTTGATCAAGCGAATGTCAAAATGTTTAGACGCGACCCCGCGGACCCCGCGCTGTCTCGGAGTTTGAATCAGCCGTTTTTTTCTTGACCATCCGGCAATGTCTTGAGCAACTATTAATCAGGGAACGGTAAAAACCACGGTATCGTTTCTCTACACCAAAATATGAATCCTTCATCCCCGTTAGCCATGACT
>JAICXG010000116.1 GCA_025980625.1 Chthoniobacterales bacterium | reverse complement strand
TCGAGACACTTCCGCCGCAAATCCAGAATCTCGCTCGCGAGAAATATGCGCTCTGGAAACGCGATCCTCTTCATCCTTCCCTGCATTTCGAGGAACGACGCAAAGGAGTTTGCGTTGTGTGAATCGGGATAGGCTATCGCGCGCTCGGGTTACGCGAAGGTGACGCCATCATTTGGTTCTGGATCGGAACGCACCAAGAATACAACCGCTTTCGCTTCTAGTTCTCGCTGAGAAATCGCGACTCCCGCTACCAAGATATAAGTTAAGTCTGAGGTTTGGTAGGCGAATGAGAAGCAATCGAAGAGCAAACCGGGCAAAGAAACATCGGCATTTGTCGCGCGAGCCGAGCGAGCATTCGGGCGTGTCGCGCGTAAATTCGAGCTTAAAATCGAAAGCTTGGTCTTAGGCCAGCGGTTTGGGGAAGCGGCAAAAAGCTTTCGTTTCAGGGAGAAAAGCATCCGATGTTTATCGATGGCTGAGGAAGAGTCGAATGCTTTAAGCATTCGAGACCCTATCCTGCACTTGCGTTCCCGCGCGCGAAAGCGTCTCGGCGCTGCGCAAAAACGTGACTGCAAAATGCTACGGCGACGACATCACCCGCAAACGCAAACCACTCGAGAAACAAAAAGAAGGAAAAGCGGATGAAAAGCATCGGCAAAATCAACATCCCGCAGGAAGCCTTCATCGAAGTGTTGAAGTCGCAGTGATCGGGATGCGGGATGCAGGATCAGAGATGCGAGATCATCGTGATCCCCGCGCCGGGATCCCGGATCACGCATCTCGCTTCCACATCCCGCATCTCGCTCCTTTCCAAACCGCATTCCTCGGCTAGCTTTCGCGGCAATGTTTCAGCCGCGCTACGTCAAGCACAGCCACCTTCTCATCCGTCACGCCGAGAAACTGATCCGCTACCGCCGCGACCGCCTCAGCGAAGCGACGATTGCGGAACTGCGCACCCAGATCGAGAAGGTGCGCGCGGCCATGAAACGACGCGATCGCCGCGGCACGCATGAGGAATCCGAACGGCTCGACGCCCTTCTTAATGCCCACACTCCGCCACACAAGGATGCGGTCTGGCGCGAGAATGTCGAAGTCATCCTCGTCGCGGTCGTAGTCGCGGTTGGAATCCGTTCGTATTTCATCCAGCCTTTCAAAATCCCGACCGGCTCGATGCAACCCACCCTCAATGGCATCATCGGCCATCCCACGAGCGAGCCCGCTCCCAACATCTTTAAGCAGGTCGTCGACTTTGTCTGGTACGGGCGCAATTACATCAATGTCGTGTCCAGGACCGAGAACACGGTCGAGAATGTTAGTTCCCGCAAGTTTCTTTTCTTTTTCACCTTCTCGCGCATCGAGTGTGATCATCAGAGCTTCACGGTCTATGCGCCGCCGGAGATTCTGCGGCAGGACTTCCAGGTCTATCCCGGCAATACTTACAGGCCCGGGCAGGTCATCGCCCGGGGTGCAGTCGATACCGGCGACCAGGTCTTTGTTGATAAGTTCAGTTACAACTTTATTCACCCTCACGGGGGTGACGTCTTTGTCTTTCGCACGAATCACATTCTCGGTATTCGGGAAGATCCGGAGGCGGGCGCGCCCTATTACATCAAGCGGCTCGTCGGTACGCCGGGCGACGTGCTGCGGATCGATTCGCCCACGCTTTATGTTAATGGCGCTCCGGCCCAGAACTTTGGTATTCGCAGAGTAATGGCGGCGCGGGGGTCATATCGCGGGTACTCCCAGGGTCAGGCTTTTCTCGCCAACTCTCACCAGACCTATACTATCCCGGCACATGGCTATTTCGCGATGGGCGATAATAGTTACAACAGCTACGACAGCCGTTATTGGGGCCCGGTGCCGGAGGAGAATGTCGTAGGCCGCGGCCTGTTTGTTTACTGGCCCTTCGGCTGGCACTGGGGCCTGATTCGCTAGTTAGCCCCGCCTTCGGCCATCGCTTCTATGTCGCGAGTCTATCCGCTTCTCGCGATCTTCGGAAGTTATCTGCTTGTCATCCTTACCAACCCGGTGCGGATCGCACTCCGCGATGGATTACGCTGTGTCTTTCGATTCCGGCGGCTCTGGCTCCTTTTCGCCCTCTTTGGGCTGGCTTACACGCTCTTTCAGTTTTTCGTTTTGACGCCGCTCACTTCCACACCCGATCTGCGCCTCGAACAATTTGCCTGGCGCTCCTGGCATTGGCCGGCTTTTACCGAGGTCTGGACTGAAAGCGCTCTTCACACCCTCGAATCTGTCGCCGGGATTTTCGACGCGTCCGCCACGACCTTCCCCCTCTCGGTTTTGGCGGCGATCCTTCTCCTTCTGAACTGGCGCGGGCTTCACTTCGCGCTCGCGCGCGCGCTCCATCAGCGTTTTCGTTTTGGTGGCTGGCTGATTTACCTCGCTATCCTGCTCAGCGCGCTCGCCTCCCTCCTTAAACCTCTGACTTACTGGTTGCTGCCGGACCGCGCCCATTTTCTGACCCAGGCACATTTCCTCCAAGCCTCGGCCGCAATCGACGCCGTCGCTTTTATCTTTGAGTATCTCTGTGCTGTTTACATTCAGGTCTATCTCATCACCGTCGCGCTGGCCTGGATCAAAGGCCTGCAGTTCCGCGAGGGCGATCTGCTCCGGTTTGCGGTCAGGAGGTTCAGTTTTGTCCTGCGCTGGGTCGGCCTGGTCGTGCTCGCGAGCACCCTCCTGCTGCGCTTACCGCTCCTCGTCGCCTACTTCCGCGATCTGCCCGGTGTGCTGGATTATCTGCCGTCTGGGCGTTGCGCGATGGCCCTCCTCATCCTCTGTTTTGCCACGATGCAAATTTCCCTTGTTCTTCATAACGAGACTCTGCGCGAAGCTTTCCGGGCGCATTGGCAATTCGTTAGGCGGGATTTCCCGCGCTTGGGTTGGTTTCTCCTCATTTGCGCGATTCACTTCTGGTTTCTCGCGCTCGCCGATATGGTGATGCGAGCGGCGGCGACGGAGCGGTTCCTCGTCCTGCTTCTTTGGCAATTGGTCTACCTTCTCCTGCGCTCGTTCGTCACCGGATGGCTGCTCGCCAGTTGGGTTTGTCTCTTCCGGCAATGCGAGATCGGGCGGGCGGATCGCGAAACCTGGATTCGTTATTGAAGCCATGGCGGAGCAATCCTCGAGCGCCGAAGAGATCACCCGGACGAGCAAATCCAACCTTGCCTTCGCCTTTATCTCGTTAGGCAAGAAACGCCGCCGCGACATGACCATCTTCTATGCCTTTTGCCGCCTGATCGACGACATCGCCGACTCGACCGAACTTGCTCCGGAGGAAAAGGCGCGAGAACTACAGACCTGGCGCGAGTCGTTGCACGATTCTGTGCCTAACGAACCGGCTCTCGCTTCCGAGGTGCGCGGTCTTTTCGGGCGCTACGCGATCAAACCTGCGATGCTGGAGGAAATTATCGAGGGCGTCGAAATGGACTTAGGGCCTGTAAGCTACGATACCTTTGCCGCGCTGCGCGACTACTGTTACAAGGTGGCAAGCGCGGTCGGGCTCGTCAGCATCGAGATCTTCGGCTACCAAAATTCGAAATGCCGCCAGTACGCGGTCGACTTGGGATTGGCTTTGCAGATCACCAACATCCTGCGCGACGTGGCGAAGGACCTGGCGAACGGCCGGGTTTATCTCCCGCGCGAAGACATGGCGCACTTCGGTTATGCGGAGGAGGATCTGGCGGCTCGCACCTACAATGAACCTTTCGTTAGGCTAATGCAGTTCGAAGCCGATCGCGCCCACGGATATTTTCGCGAGGCGGCGGCGGCCCTGCCGCGGGAGGATCGCCGGGCGATGCTCAGCGCCGAGATTATGGGCCTGATTTATCGAAAGCTTCTCGAGCAGATGGAACGCGACCGGTTCCGGGTCTTTCAGCGCGAATATGGCCTCTCGAGCGCGGCCAAGTTTCTCTCCGTCCTCCGGCAGTTGCTTCGTGCGGTTTGAATAATACTTGCCGGGCATCCGTCTCCTCTGCACAATTCGATTCTATCAAGATCATGAAAAAGTATTTTCTGCCGGCAACGGCGGCGGCGATTCTTCTCTCATTTGGGCTGACCTCGTGTGGAACCTATCCAGGGTATGCGACCGGCACGGGTGCGGCCGTGGGCGCGGCCAGCGGGGCATTGATCGGAGCGGGAGCTGGCGGCGGGCGCGGCGCAGCCATCGGCTTGGGCGCAGGTTTGCTCGCAGGCGCTTTGGTTGGGGCGGCGATCGATGCCGATAACGCGCGGAATTTTCACCCGCCACCCGGCGGCTATCCCTATGCGCAGCCGACTGGCACGCCGGGCTATGTTTACAGCCCTTACGGCAACCACAGCGTGATTGATGTCCGCGGTATTCCGAGCGGTGCGATGGTCAGGGATCCTTCGACCCGCGGAATTTTCCTGAGGCCTTAGAAAGTCAGGCTTCAGGTCCAAACCGGATAAGACCCCGCGACGGCCATCGTTTGGTCCGTCTGGCTTGGAACTTGATTGACGAGTCAGGCGGAGATACCTGACTTCCGGCGCAGCTCGTCGACGAGCTTTTTCGTTGCTTCGTCCATCCGTGCGAGCTCGGGCCAGCCGCGCGTGTAACCTTCGCCCGGTAACTTATGGGTCGCGTCGAGACCCATATGCGACCCGACGTTCTGCACACTCGGCGCGTGATCGAGTGAGTCGCTCGGGTTAGTGATGATCGTGCTGTCCCGCTTCGGGTCGGTGTTGGCGCAGAGGCGGAAAAGCACTTCGCTTGTGTTATGCACGTCACAATCCTCATCCACCACTACGATGTATTTGCTGAACATCATCTGTCCCATTCCCCACAGCCCGTGCATCACTTTGAAGGCCTGATAGGGATACTGCTTGCGGATGCTGACACAGACGAGGTTGTGGAAAACTCCTTCCGGCGGCAGCGCCATGTCGACGATCTCGGGGAAATTCATTTTGAAGACCGGGAGAAAAATGCGCACGCTGGCCGAGCCGAGATAGAAGTCCTCCATCGGTGGCACACCTACGATGGTGCTCGGATAAACTGCTTCCCGTCTATGTGTAATGGCGGTGAGATGAAAGACCGGGTAATCCTCGATCGCGGTGTAAAACCCCGTGTGATCGCCAAACGGTCCTTCCGGCCGCATCTCGCCCGGCTGCACGTAACCTTCGAGCACGAAATCGACGTCTGCCGGCACTTCCAGTTCGTTCGTTAGGCACTTGACCAACTCGACCGATTTCTTGCGCACGAATCCGGCAAAGAGGATCTCATCCAGCCCGTCAGGGAGCGGCGCGGTCGCGGCAAAGGTGTAAGCTGGATCGCCCCCGAGTGTGACCGCTACCGGCATGCGCTCGTTGCGCGCGTAGTAAACCTTTCCATGCCGGGCGCCGACCTTATGCACCTGCCAGTGCATCCCGGTCGTCACGCTATCGTATACCTGCATGCGGTACATTCCGAGATTGCGCGCGCCGCTCTCCGGGTCACAGGTATGAACGTTAGGCAAGGTAATGAAGCGGCCGCCGTCCTTTGGCCAGCATTGCAGGATCGGCAAGTCGTGAATCGTGAAGTGTGAATCGTGAATCGGCTGAGCGAACCGGTGCACGACTTCCTGGCACGGCGCCGTTTTCACATGCCTGGGCCGGGCATGAAGCAGGTTGATTCCCTGTTTGAGCAGCGTCCAGCCTTCCCGCAAATCGGTCGGCGGTTTGGCCTTTAGAATGAGCGCAATCTCCTGCGCGATGTCCGCGATGCTCTCCACCTGGAGCGCGATCGCCATCCGCTTCTCCGATCCCATCGTATTGATCGCGACCGGGAACTGCGAAATCTTGCCCTCAATCAACGGCTGCTCGAACAGCAACGCCTTGCCGCCGCCAGGCGATTTCATCTCACGGTCGGCCCATTCCGCGATTGCCAACTCGGTCTTGACCGGCACGGAGACGCGAATCAGTTCGCCTGATTTTTCCAGCGCGCTAATGAATTCGGTAAAGGATGCGTACGCCATCGTGCTTGCCCGAGAATTCTTTACGCTCCTTTTTGGACACTGGCCAGTTCTTAGTAGTCTCCATGACCAAAGCGCAGCTCCTGGCTTAATTCTTATGGCCGGATCATGAATCGTTCTTGAAGTAAGCCAGCAGCCCGAGACCGACAAACGTGAGCAAGCCGAGGATGACCGCGTCACGATGCTTATCGGTCCAAAGCTGTGGACTGGATGTGCGCGCGCGGGAACCGAAATCGCCGTGCGCTCCGTGATCACCCGGGACTGGTTGGAAAAGATTATAAGGCTGGTTGGGATCCCTTGGCTCGTTAGTCTGTTGTCCGCTGTAAGCTGTTCTAGCGAGATAATGATCGAGTAACCCGGGAAAAAGCTTGTTTCCGACGATTGCCTCGACGCTCGATAAGCCGACATACATCTCGCGCCGGTCGTGGTGAGAGGCGAAGACAACTGCGTCAGCCGCAATCTCGGGCTGATAAATTGGCGGCACCGGTTGCGCTTTGTTCGGCAGCCGGCTTTTTACCCAGCCAAACTGCGGCGTGTTCATCCCCGGCATTTGCAGCATGCACACTTTCACATTACTGCGATCGTGAATCAGCTCAGAGCGAAGTGAATCCATGAAACCCTGGATGGCATGCTTGCTCGCGCAGTAGGCCGATTGTAACGGAATCCCCCGATAAGCCAGCGCGCTCCCGACCTGGATGATGCGCCCGTGGTCGCGCGGCAGCATGCGCTTGAGTGCCGCGAGCGTGCCATAGACATAGCCGAGGTAATTCACCTCCATGACACGCTTGTATTCCTCCGGCTCCATCTCCTTGACCGGGGAAAAGACGCTCGTCATTGCGACATTGACCCAGACGTCGATGGGACCGAGCTCTTCTTCTGTGCGTTGGGCCGCGGCTTCGACTGCGCCGGCATCAGCGACGTCGGTCGGCAACATGATGGCTTTGCCGCCTCGCTCTTCCGCATCGCGCTGCGCGCCTCTCAGTCCATCTTGCCCGCGCGCGATCAATCCGATCTGCGCGCCTTCCTTTGCAAATGCGCGGACGGTGGCGCGTCCCACACCGGCAGATGCACCGGTTACGACAATCACTCTCGGTTGTTTCTTACTCATGGTCTTTTATGTGTTAGGCTGAAGTCTATTTTGTTTTGGTCGGTCCGGTTCTTCGCGAAGATCGGCGCCGTTCGCCGAAACCTTCACGCTTTTCGGTTGGCGGGATATGGAGAAAGGGCGGCTGCACGAGTGCTCAGTTCCTTCGCCGGCCGCCGATCCAAGCGGCAACAGCGCCGACAAGGAGCGCGCCGAGGGCGAGAATGGCGAGTGTTTTTCCCTTCGAAGGAATTGGCGGCGGCGGCTCGATGTAACTCTGCTCGGGCAAGTTACCCGCCGGACCGCGTGGGCCATGTTCCAGAGCCATCTTTAGGACTTGCGCGATGTGCAGGGCATGCCGCTCGGTTGTCTCCTCTATCTGTGTTCGACAGGAGAAGCCGTCCGCGATAATGAGTGTATCTTTGCCGGCGGAGCGCACCGCCGGCAAAAGGACACGTTCGCCACACGCAATTGAGACATGGTACTTATCGGCTTCGAATCCGAACGCCCCCGCCATCCCGCAGCAGCTGGAATCGAGCACCTCGTAGTCAAGCCCGAGCTGGTCGAATAATTTCTCTTCGCATCCCAGCTTCATCACGGCCTTATGATGACAGTGACCGTGGACGAGCGCTTTGCGGTGTAACTTGGGTGAATGATAGTCTGGCACATGCTTCTCCAGAAACTCCGCCAGAGTAAAGGTTTGAGTTTTGAGGCGACGCGCGGTTTCGTCATTTGGAAAAAGTTCCTGCACTTCATCGCGAAAGACCGCGGTGCAGCTCGGCTCGAGCCCGACGATGAGAGTGCCGGCGGCGAGATCCTGGACTAACGAGTCAAGGATTTGCTGAAGCCAACGCCGGGCGGTATCGAGCATGCCGTAGTCATAAAGCGGGCGGCCGCAGCAAAGGTCCCGCTTCGGTATGATGACCTGGAAGCCGGCGTCTTCCAGCACTTCGACGGCCGCTTTCGCGACCGCGGGATGGAAGTGGTTATTAAAGGTATCGGGCCAGAGCATGACTTTGCGCCGGCCGCGGTTATGGACTGGCCGGCGTACGAACCAACTGGTGAATGACTCTCGGGCAAAGGCTGGGATCGTGCGCTGCGGGGCGACCCCGATGAGAGCTTTTGCCAGGGTGGAAAAGAAAGGGGCGCGATTCAGAAAGTTAACGAGTGAAGGCGCCCACATCGCGAGTCGCGCCCAAATGTGAATCAGTCCAAAGGCATAGGCGTAAATCGGACGAAGCCGGCCTTTATAGTAATGGGCGAAGAATTCGGCTTTGTAAGTCGCCATGTCCACATTAACCGGGCAATCGGACTTGCAGCCCTTGCAGGCGAGACAAAGGTCGAGCGCATCTTTCACGTGCTTATCACGCCAGCCATTCTTGCCGATCACCTGACCCTCAAGCATTTCCCAAAGGAGACGAGCCCGGCCGCGGGTGGAATGCTTCTCCTCCCGCGTGACCATGTAACTCGGGCACATCGT
>JAICXG010000056.1 GCA_025980625.1 Chthoniobacterales bacterium | reverse complement strand
GGTCGCGGATGCGGCGGGCGGAAGGCGAATCGGAGCTGCCGCGGCCGCCGGTTTGCAAAGCCATTTGCAGATCGGGCCGCGAGGCTGCGAGCGCGGGCCAAAGGCCAAAGCCGACCATCGTTAGGCAAGCGAGCAGAAAAGTGAATGCGAGGACACGGCTGTCGAATGGGAGATGCTGAAACCGTTCAACGCCCGTTGGCCCGAGCGCAACGAGTGCGTCGCGCCCCCACAAGGCGAGGAGGAAACCCACTCCGCCACCGAGCACCGCCACGATCACGCTCTCGAGCAGCAGTTGCCTAACAATCTGCCTGCGACTCGCGCCCACTGCCGCGCGAATGGCAAACTCCCGCGCCCGCGCCGCTCCGCGTGCGGCGAACAAGTTCGCGAGGTTCGCACACGCGATCAGCAAAACCAGGCCAACAGCGCCGAGGAGCAGGACGAGATTCTTGCGATAGTCGCCAACCAGATGTTCCAGGAGCGGCGTCACGACCGCGGTCTCGCCCGCGTTCGTCTCGGGATACAGTTTCTCGAGCCGCGCGGTGATCGCCTTCATCTCCGCCCGGGCCTGTTCGAGTGTCACGCCCGGTTTGAGCCGCCCCCAGCCAAACGTCATCGGGTGCATGGCGCGGTTCTCCCACGCCGGGCTCCGCCGCATGATCGGTAACCACACATCCACCTCCCGAGGCGATGCCATCGGCGGCGGCATGACACCGACCACCGTGTAGAGCTGATTATGCAGGATGATCGTGCGCCCGAGCACTCCGCGGTCTTTTTGGAAAACGCGCTGCCAAACCCCGTCGCTGATCAGGGCGAGCGCGGGGCCGCCCACTTTGTCTTCTTCCTTGGTGAAGGCGCGGCCGAATTCCGGTGACAAGCCGATGACCTTAAAAAAATTCGCGGTCACAAATGCAACCCCGACTCGCTCTGGCTGGCGGCCGGCGATCCCGCTCAAATTCCGCGATTCGCGCCGCGAAATTGCCAGTTCTTGGAAAACTGTATTATCGCCTCGCCAATCGAGATAATCTGGGAACGCGATGGCGGAATTGGTCCCGCTGCTGAATTCGTTCAGGGTCACGATCCGATCCGCCTGCGGATAAGGCAACGGCGCCAGGAGAACGGCGTTTATCACGCTGAAGATCGCGGTATTGGCGCCGATCCCGAGCGCGAGCGTGAGCACGGCAATCGCGGTGAAGCCGGGGGATTTCAGCAGGATTCGAAGCGCGTAGCGGAGATTGGTCATGGGCGTTGACGCGTGAATCGTGAAGCAGGCGATGCCGCAAAGTCCCGATACGGTGGAGTCCGTCCGATGTGACGGCGTAACGATGTAACGCTCCTACTCATTGCGTAAGGCGATCACCGGGTTGACCGCCGCGGCTTTGCGCGCGGGCAGGAGGCTCGCGAGCAAGGCGATGGCCGCGAAGACGAGCGGCACGGAAAGGAAGACGAGCGGATCAGTCGGGCTGACTGAATAGAGCAGGCTGCGCATGATCCGGGTCGCCGCCCAGGCGCCGCCGAGACCGATCACAATCCCGAGCAAGGTCACCGTCATGCCCTGGCTGAGAAAAAGCTGGAGCACATCGCGGCGTTGTGCGCCTAACGACATCCGGATCCCGATCTCGCGCCGGCGTTGATTGACCGAATAGGCGAGCACGCCATAAATCCCGAGGCTCGCGAGGAGGAGCGCCACCCCGGCGAATACACTCAACAGCGCCATCGTAAAACGCCACGGCGCGACCGACGAAGCGACCATCTCCTGCATCGTGCGGATGTCGGCGAGCGGCACATTCGGATCGACCGTCGCGATTTCCCGCCGCACCATCTGAAGCAAGGCGGCCGGTTCGGCGCCGGCACTGCGCACCGCAACCATCATGGACTGCTGGCCGGCTTGTGCTTCGGGCAGGTAGATGTGTGGGCCGGGTTTGGCCTCGAGCGAAGTGTGCCGCACATCGCCCACCACGCCAACAATCTCGCGAAAAACCGATTTCTTTTCGTTCGTCGCCTTGAACCGCTGCCCGATGGGGTTGACTCCGGGAAAATAAAGACGCGCCATCGTCTCGTCGATGATCGCGACCTCGGGCGCGTCTTTCCTGTCGTGCTCGTTGAAAGTGCGACCGCGTTGCAATGGAATCTGGAGCGTCTTGAAATAATCCGGCGTGACCCAGCGGAAATTCGCGGTTTGCAAAACGTCGGGCTTGAGCGGCCGGCCTTCGATTTCAAAACCATCCACTTCCTCGCCGCCACTCAAGGGCAGGATGTTTCCCGCCGCGGCTGATTTCACTCCCGGCAGGTTTTCGATTCGCCTAACGACTGAGTCGAAGAACGCGGCTGCCTTGCTCTCGTCGCGATAAGGATTATCCGGCAGCGCGATGTTGAAGGTGAGCACGCTTTCCGGATTAAACCCGGGCCGGACGCGGGCGAGCTGGGCGAAGCTTTCGATCAGAAGTCCAGCAGCGATCAGGAGCATGAGGGCGAGCGCCACCTCGGAAACGATGAGGCCGTTGCGCAGGCGCGCGTGACCTGCGGTCGAGCCGCGATTGCCTTCCTTTAATTTCTCGCTCAGGCCGATGCGCGACGATTGCAGCGCGGGCGCGACTCCGAAGAGCAGGCCGGTGACGAGTGAAACGAGCAGAGTGAAAAGCAGGACGCCAGCGTCGATCCGCACCTCGCTCAGACGCGGCAGATTCTTCGGTGCGATTGCGAGCAGGAGATCGCTCCCGAGGACGGCGAAGAGAATGCCTAACAATCCGCCGGCGAGCGCGAGCAGCACGCTTTCGGTCAGAAGCTGGCGCACGATCCGCATCCGGCTCGCGCCGAGCGCGCGGCGGATGGCGATTTCCTTTTGCCGGCCCAGACCCCGCGCGAGCAGAAGGTTGGCGACATTCGCGCAGGCGATGAGGAGAATGCAGCCGACCGCGGCCATGAGGACGCTGAGGGTGCGCTCGCTTCCGGCGGCCGCCTGTTTTTGCAGCGAAACGAGCTGGATTCCCCAGTCCTTGTTTGAATCCGGGTATTGCTGCGCAAAACGTGCAGCGAGCGTGTTCATCTCCGCTTGCGCGGTCGTTAGGCTGACACTCGGCTTGAGCCGGCCGATCACCGCGAGATTGTGCGCGCCGCGATTTTTTTCCCGGCCCTCAGAAGGTGCGAACGGCGCCCACACTTCCGCCCGCGGACCGAAGGTCATGTATGCCGGCATCCCGGTGTCACTTGGGAAATCGAAGCCGCGCGCCATGACTCCGACAACGGTGTAAGGCTCCTGATCCAGGGTCAGTTTGCGCCCGATGATCGAGCGATCGCCGCCAAAGCGCCGTTGCCACAATTCGTAACTCAGGATCACCACCTGGTTCCGTCCGCGCTCATCTTCCCCTGCGACAAAAGCGCGCCCGAGAATCGGCTGGACCCGAAGGAGCGAAAAGAGATTGGCCGAAACGCGCGCACCGTCGAGCCGCTCGGCTTCAGCGACCCCGGTGAGGTTCGTCGACCAGCCCTCGATCGCAGAAACCGCCTCGAAACTTTTTGCCTGCGCCCGCCAATCCTTGAAATCGGGCACGCTCGTCGGCGCGAGCGGGAAGCCCATTTTCGTCACCTCGGGGTTGGTCTGCCAGATCACCGTCAGACGATCGCTTTGCGGGAATGGCAGCGGCCGGAGCAGGATGGCGTTGACGACGCTAAACATCGCAGTGTTGGCCCCAATCCCGAGCGCGAGCGCGATCACGGCGATGGCGGTGAAGCTCGGTGACTTGATTAGTTGGCGAAAGGCGAAGCGCAGGTCGTGCATAGGTGAATCATTCCGTTCGCAGAGCTTCGATTGGGTTAACCCGGGTGGCGCGACGCGCGGGTAGCAAACAGGCGGCGAGCGCGACCGCCGCGAGCAGGAGCGTCGTTAGGCTAAAGGTCACCGGGTCGTGCGCGTTGGTTTGGAAAAGCATCGAGCCCATGACGCGCGAGGTGACGAAGGTCGTGACCAGGCCGATGAGCAAACCAGCGGCAACGAGTTTTCCAGCCGAGGAAAGAACAAGCCGGAGCACGTCGCCGCGTTGTGCGCCAAGCGCCATGCGAATGCCAAACTCGCTCGTGCGTTGCACGACGCTGTAAGCCATCACGCCGTAGATCCCGACCGCCGCGATGAGCAGCGCGACGCCCGAGAAAACAAGCAGGAGCACCATCGCGAAACGTTGCTTCGCGAGAGTCGCGCCGAGAATTTCTTCGAGCGGCTGGATGGTGCCGACCGGTTGATCCTTATCCACCGCATACACCGCCGGGCGCAGCACGCCGGTCAGCGCCGCGTCGGAGCCGTTCGTGCGCAGAACGACATTGAGCGAGCGAAACGGATACTGCGCATACGGCTCGTAGGTCTGACTCGTGGTTGCCTGGCCGAGGCCGTATTGCTTGATATCGGCGACGATGCCGACGATCTGGCGCCAGACGTCGGGGCCGTCAGTCACGAGAATGCGTTTGCCGAGCGGGTCTTCGTTAGGGAAAAACTGCCGGGCGAGAGTTTCATTGATGATCGCGACGCGCGGGGCGTGCGCATCGTCATGCTCATTAAAGAGCCGGCCGCGAATCAGCCGGATGCCCATGGCGCGGAAATATTCCGGGGTCACCGAGTAGTAGTTCGTGCTCGGTAGATCGCTCGGCGGAATCTCCGGGCGTCCCGCGATTTTGAAACCAAGCACCCAGTCGCTGGTCAACGGCAGGGAGTGAGTTAAGCCGGCGGCTTTGACCCCGGGTAAAACGCGGAGGCGCGCGAGCAAGGCATCGGTGAAAGCAACTTGCTGTTTGGGCTTCTCATATTTCTTCTCCGGCAAGGCGAGGCGCAGGACGGTGGCGTGTTCCGGAACAAAGCCCGGATCGACAGTCGTCAGGCGCATGAAACTGCGCGCCAAGAGTCCTGCGCCGCCGAGGAGGACGAGTGCGAAAGCGACTTCCGCGATGACGAGTGCGCCGCGCAAACGTCCGCGCGCGTCGGTCGAACCGCGTGCTCCCTGCTTGAGTCCTTCCTGCACGTCGGTGTGTGCGCCGAGCAGGGCGGGCGCGATGCCAAAGATAACTCCAGTCAAAACACTGAGGCAGAGAGCGAAGATCAGAACGCCGGAGTTAAGTTGAATGTCGTTCGTCCGCGGCAGGGTGGAAGGAGCCAGGACGAGGAGAAGGTCAAGTCCCCAGCGGGCGAGGACGACCCCGGCTGCGCCACCGGCGAGAGCAAGCAGGATGCTTTCCGTGAGCAGTTGCCTAACGAGTCTAAGTCTGCTCGCGCCCAGCGCGGTGCGAATCGAAATCTCGCGGTGGCGCGCCGTCGCCCGGGCGAGCAGGAGATTCGCAATATTGGCGCAGGCGATGAGCAGGACGCAGCCGACCGCGGCGAGCAGGGTGTAAAGAATGGCCCGCACGTCGCGCACCGAATAATCCAGGATGCGCGCCATCGTGATCCCCCAGCCTTTGTTTGAATCGGGATAGTGGCGGGCGAGTTGCGCCGCCAGCACTTCCAGTTCCGCGCGCGCCTGAGCAAGGGTGGCGTCAGGCCGGAGCCGCCCGATCACACTCAGGTAGTGACCACCGCGGGCGTCGGTCGTGAGCTCGTCTGCTTTGAATCCCATTGGCATCCAGGTGTCGACTTTGCTGGCCTGGCCAAATTGGGGCGGCGTAACTCCGAGGACCGTGTAAGGCTCGCCATTAAGTTGAATCGCTCGGCCGATCACCTTCTTGTTGCCGCCGAAGACCCGCTGCCAGAAAGGATAACTCAGGACCACGACATGATTCTTGCCATCAACATCTTCTTCCGGCACGAAACGGCGCCCAAGGACCGGCTGAATCCCATAAACATCGAAGTAATGCGCGGTGACTTTAACCCCGATGAGCCGCTGCGGTTCGCCTTGACCGGTGAGATTAATCTGCGCGCCCGTGTAAGCAGCGAGATATTGCCACGACTTTGTCTGCTTATCCCAGTCGAGATAGTTAGGCGGTGAGACCGAGAACTCGGGGAACTTCGGCACATTGGTTTCGCGGATGGCAATGATCCGCTCCGGCTGCGGATAGTCGAGCGGCCGAAGGAGGACGCCGTCAACCACGGAGAAGATCGCGGTGCAGGCGTCGATCCCGAGCGCGAGAGTCAGGATCACGACCGCGGCGAAGCCCGGATTTTTATACAGTTGGCGAAAAGCATAACGAAGATCGGAAAGCATAGTCCTTTATTCGTTAGGCTCGAATCGCCAGACCTCTCATTGTTGCGCGGTGGCTTTATCGGCCGAGACGATTTCGATCGACCCGGCGCTGCTCCGGAGGACGAGTTTGGTCCCGCCGCCGTTCAGGGTTCCCTTGAGCGAATCTTCGTCCGCGCTCAGGCGCGAGATCGGGAGGTCGCTGCGAATCCCGCCCGCACTGGTCTCGGCATCGATCGTTAGGGCGGCATTCGGCGGGGTGACAACGGTGATGCTGCCGCCGGATGTTTCGAGCCGGACATTCCCGGCGACGGATGATGGCAGAATGGCGGAGACTGAACCCCCGGAGGTTTCAGCGTCGAGTTTTCCGCTGATGTTGCCGAGACGCAGTTTGCCGCCGCTGCTGGCCACTTTCGTGTCGCCGACGCGATTCAGGACCGTGACATTTCCGCCGGAAGTTTCGGCCTTCAGCACTCCGCGGCCGCCGGTCACTTCGATGCGGCCGCCGTTCGTGTCGAGATCGGTTTTGCCGTCACAATCCTGCGCGACAATGTTGCCGCCGCTGGTATCGGCGTGAAGGTCGCCGTGGATTTGGCCAAAGCTGAGGTCGCCGCCGCTCGTGTCCGCTTTCACGCTGCCGGTCACGCCGTTGGCGGAGACATCGCCGCCCGAGGTGTCGAGATCGAGATTGAAATTGGCCGGCACCTTGATCGTGTAATGTCCCTCGGTGCGGCTGTGTCCCATCATCCGCCAAAATTGACTGCCTAACGACTCATGTTTCTGGTTGGCGCGGAGAATGACCTTCTCGCCCTCGGTCGTGATCGTAATTGGAGCGGCGGCGAGATATTCCTGCTCTTTTTCTTTGGACGACATCTCTACTTTGCGATGGGCATCGATCACGACCTTGTCGTTATCGCCCGGCGCGACATCGATCGAACCGAAATCGACGTCGACCACGAGTTTGCCGCCAGGCTTTGCCGCTTTGGTTTCATGAACGTTTTCTTCGCTCGCGGCGAGGACGCCGAAGCTGGTGAGACTAACGAGTGTAAGGCTTGTGAGCAGTGTTTTCATAAAGGAGTCATTCGTAGCGCAGGGCGACCATTGGGTCGACGCGGGTGGCGCGGCGCGCGGGCAGGAAAGAGGAGAGCGCGGCGACGAGGGTGAGTAATCCCGCGACCGCAAAGTAGATTGTCGGGTCAAGCGGATTGACCTTGAAGAGAATGTTCTTGAGCGCGGCGGCAGCCACGACGCCGAGGAGCAACCCGACACCACCGACGCCGAGGAGCAAGCCGATTGCGAGTTGCCACGCGCCCTGGCTCATGACCATGCGCAAAATGCGAATCGCATCCGCGCCCAGCGCCATGCGGATGCCAAACTCCTGTGTGCGTTGGTTGACCGAGAAGCTCATCACACCATAAAGCCCGACCCCGGCTAGGATGAACGCGACCAGGCCGAAGATGGTGAAGAGCGTCGCGATGATGCGATTGCCGGAAAGGATGTCGTTGTGAAATTGCGCGGGCGTTCCGGGGAAATAGATCGGGAGATTCGAGTCGAGCGCAGCGACGGCTTTGCTCAGCACCGGCCCGAGCGTATCTGCCCGCACACCGGCACGCGGCCTAACGACAACGGTCGCAAACTGGGTGGCGGGCGAGGCACCGAGGAGCGGCATGTAAAATCCGGCCGTCTCCGTTTGCTGATCGAACGGACCCTGCATGAGGGTGTCGGGCACGACGCCGACGATCGTGCGCCACGGCTGTTCCTTGCCGGGATTGAAGATGCGCACCCGATGGCCGAGCGCGCTCTGGTTGCCCCAGTACTTGCGCGCGAAGCTCGAATTCACGATCGCGACCGGTTGCTTTGAGTCGGAGTCGTCGATCGTGAAGTCGCGGCCTTCGAGAATCTTCAGACCGAGGGTGGTGAAGTAGCCGTCGGAGACGGACTCGAAGTTGCCCCGCGGCCGATCGCGATCGGTCAGATAACTTTGGCCATCGACTTCATATTGCCCGCCGCCCGCGAAGGTCATGCGAAAGCGATCGGTCATGGCCGCGGCTTCGAATTGCGGATTGGTCCGGAGCGCGCGCACCGCTTTCTTGAAGAATTCGCGGCGTGAATCTTCACTCGGATAAGTGCCTTCCATCAAGGCGAGGCGCGCGGCATAGAGGCTATTCTCGTCGTAGCCGTAATCGAGCTTCGTCTGGTTGCGGATCGATTTGATTTGCAAAGCCGCGGCGATCAGAAGCGCGGCGGTGAGTGCAATCTGGCCAATCACAAGCGCACGGGTGATGACATTGACGAGCCGGCTGCTGTTCCCGCGGCCGCCTTCTTTCATCACCTCGGCCGCGTTGCCGCGCGAACTGAGAAAGGCGGGAAGCAAACCGGAAACGACCGTCGCGAGAAGGGTGATCGCGAGCGTGAAGATCAGGACGCGCCCGTCGATCGTGAACTGCCACCAATAAGGCGGGGGGAAGGGCGCGGCCTTTACCACCTTGTCGAACATATCGACCCCCCAATAGGCGAGGAGCGAGCCGGCAATGGCGCCGAAGAAGGCGACGACCAGACTCTCGGTGAGCATTTGTCTAACGAGGCGCCACCGAGTGGCGCCGAGCGCGCCGCGGATCGCAAGTTCCTTCGCGCGCAAGGCGGCGCGACCGAACTGCATGTTCATTACGTTCACGCACGCGATCAGGAGCACGAGGATGACCGCGCCGAGCATCGCCCAAACGATCTGGCGCAGTTGCACGCCAGTGAAAGCGTTGATGAGCGGCGTCACGCTTGCCGAGGTGAAATCCTGGTTCGTCTTCGGGTTGTCCTTCGCAATGTTGCGCGCAATCGCGATCATCTCCGCGTTCGCCTGGTCGAGCGTCACGCCCGGTTTCAACCGGCCCATCACTGCCGGCGCGCGATTATTCGCGCCGATGAAGAGCTCACCGCGGGGCGTGAGGGGCCACTCGTTGTAGAGTGGCGTCCAAAGTTCCTCCGAGATTGGGAACTTAAACCCGCGCGGCATCACCCCGATGATGGTCGCTGCTTTGCCGTTAATCGTGACGCCTTGTCCGACGATGTTGGGATCGGCGTTAAAATCGCGGCGCCAGATTTCGTCGCCGAGAATCGCGGTTTTCGGTGAGCCCGGCTTGTTATCGTCCGCCGTAAAATCGCGGCCGAGCACGGGCGAAACGCCGAGGATTTTGAACATGTCTTCCGTGACATACCCGCCGGTGTAACGCTGCGGATTGTTTTTGTAGGTCAGGTTGATGGTTGAGCCGTTGAGATAGCCGGCCATCATCGAGAACGACTTCTGCGCCGCCTTGATGTCTTCGTAATCCTGCGCGCTTGGGATGTTACCGGTGCCAAAGTTATTGTTCTGGTCGCTCGCTTTGGGATCGATCAAGCCGACGCTGACGAGCTGTTCCGGATGCGCAAAGGAAAAGCCGCGGAGCACGATCGCGTTCACGACCGTGAACTGCGTCATCGCGCCGCCGATGCCGAGCGCGAGGACGAGGATGGCGAGAAGACAAAAGACTTTGTCCTTCAAAAGGACGCGAAATCCGACGCGAATATCCTGACGAAACGATTCGAGAATCATAATTGTGTGAGTTGGGTTCTATTTGGTCCTGAGCGGAGCACAGCGGAGTCGAAGGATTCCGTGAAAGTTAGCCTTAGGGGTTCCGCAACGGGATGCCTCGACTTCGCTAGAGATGACGGAAATGGTGCTCGGCATATGGATGCTCATTTGAGGATCCAGCCGTCGCGCAACTGAATGGTCCGATTGCCGTAAGCGGCGTTGGTTTCCGAATGCGTGACCTGGATGATGGTCGTGCCTTCCGAGTTCAGTCGTTGAAAGAGTTTCATGATTTCCTCCGCCTGGCTGGAATGGAGATTGCCGGTCGGCTCGTCAGCGAGGATCAGCTTCGGCTTCGCGATGATTGCGCGCGCGATGCTGACGAGCTGTTGTTGGCCACCGGAGAGCTGGCGCGGGTAGAGGTCTTTTTTTGCGACGATCGAGAAGCGATCAAGGGTGTCGGCGACGAGCGCGGTCCGCTCGGACTTGCTGTAGCGGCGATAACTCAGCGGGATGTCGAGATTCTCGTAAACCGTGAGATCGTCGAGCAGGTTATAGTTTTGGAAGACGAAGCCGATCTGCTCGTTGCGCAGTTGCGTGCGCTCTTTCGGCTTGAGCCGATGGACCGCGGTCTCGTCGAGGTAATACTCGCCCGTCCAGCCGAAGTCATGCATGCCTAACAAATGAAGGAGAGTTGATTTTCCGGCGCCGGAAGGGCCCATCACGGAAACGAAATCGCCTTCCTCGACTTCGAGGTTGATGTCGCGCAGGACATAAAAGAACTGCTGTTTGCCTAACGGATAAGAGCGTTCGACGTGGCTGAGCTTGATGAGCGGATCGAGCTTCATTGGGATCGAAAATCGTGAGTCGTGAATCGTGAGTCGTAGATCGAAAATCCGAAGCCCAGTTGGCCTAACGATTGAAAGTCCGGTCTCATCTTTGATTTCGTTACGGCCCGATTCACGATGTAACGATTCACGGTCTTCATCCTCTCCCGAGGGCGATCATTGGGTCGGCCCGCGTCGCGCGACGGGCCGGGATGTAGCTCGCGGCGAGCGCAACCAGGGCGAGGGTGACGGTGACAAAAAGAAACGTCGTCAGGTCAAGCGCACTCGTGGCGTAAAGCGCGGAACGCAGAAACGAGGTGCTAAGAAAAGCGATGATCAATCCGAGGATCGTGCCCGCGCTAATCAGCAAACCGGCGCGGGAAATGATGAGGCGCAGGACATCGCCACGTTGCGCGCCGAGCGCCATCCGGACGCCGATCTCGTGCGTCCGTTGCACGACGAGGAATGACATTACTCCGTAAATCCCGACCGAGGCGAGGAGCAGGGCAAGGCCGGCGAAGATTGTCAGGAGCACAACCGAGAGCCGGCGCGGCGCGATTGAATCCGCGATCACCTCGTCAAGCGTGCGGACGTGGGCGATCGGTTGCGCGGCATCGATCGCCTGGACTTCATGTCGAATCGCATTCGTTAGGCTGGCCGGATCCTGCGCGCTGCGAACGGCGAGGATGACGGACGGATATGGGCCCTGGGTGAGCGGCGCATACCATTCCGGTTTTACCGGCTGGTCGAGCCCGCGATGATGGACGTCGCCGACCATCCCGATGATCGTCGTCCAGACGCGCCCTTCCCGGGTCGGAACGCGCATCCGTTTTCCCACCGGGTCTTCGTTAGGCCAATACTTCCGCGCCAGCGCCTGGTTGATCATCACGACCGGCGGCGCATCGAGCTTATCGCCGGCGGTGAAAAAGCGGCCCTTGATCAACGGCATCTCCATCGTGCGGAAATAATCGGCGGAGACGAGTCGGACCTCTTCGTCCGGTCCGGGATGGGCTGCGTCCATCGGCCGGCCTTCGATCTCGAAGGAAGAATCGCTGTTAATCCCGCTCATCGGCAGGATGGTTGTCAGGCCGGCGTTTTTCACGCCGGGCAAATTGCGAACGCGGCGTTCGAGCTCGTTGAAAAAGTTGATTTGCGACTGCTTGTCGGGATAACGCAATCTCGGCAGAGAAATCTCCGCGGTCAGAACGTGATCGGGATTGAAACCGGGATGAACGTTTCCCAGCCTAACGAAACTCTTGAGGAGCAAACCGGCCCCGGTGAGGAGAACCAGGGCGACGGCGACTTCGGCAATGACGAGAATATTGCGCAACCGATTGTGACGCCGCCCAGCAGTGGAACCGCGGCCACCTTCTTTGAGCGATTCAGTGAGATCGAGCCTTCCGCTCGCCAGCCCGGGAGTGATTCCAAACGCGACCCCGGTCGCGACCGCGATCGCGAGTGTCACGAGGAGAACGGTCGGATCAAGGCGGACCTCGCTCAGTCGCGGAATCGTCTGTGCGCCGATCGATCGGACGAGATCAATCGCCCAGATCGCGAGCAAAATTCCGCCGGCCGCGCCGATGAGCGCGAGCCCGATGCTTTCGGTCAGGCTCTGGCGGAGCAGGCGCCAGCGACTCGCGCCGACTGCGACGCGGATCGCCATCTCGCGCTCGCGCGTGGTCGCGCGGGCGAGCATCATGGTCGCAAGATTGGCACAGGCAATGAGAAGGACGAGCGCGACCGCGCCGAGCAGAATGAGGAGGAGCGGTTTCATCGGGCCGACCACCTGTTCCTTGAGCGGATAAAGAGTCGCGCCGAAACTGTCGCCCTTCGGGTAATTATCTGGATAACGCTGGCGCATTCCCCTAACGAGCGTCTCGATTTCCGCCTGCGCCTTTTGTGGCGAAACGTCCGGCGCGAGCCGGCCGATCACACCGTAGCTGCGCGAGCCGCGGTTCTTCATTTCCCGATCGGTAAACGCGACCGGTTGCCAGATATCGGCCCGTTCCCCGAACTGCCCGCCCGTGACATTGAAGAGCGGGAGCGGAAACTCGAAACTGGCCGGCATGATTCCGACAACGGTGAACGAGCGGCCGTCGGCGATCAGTTTGCTCCCGAGGATACGCGGGTCGCGATCGAACTTGCGCCGCCAGAGCCGCTCGCTGATGACGATGACATCGTCGCGGCCGACGGCATTTTCTTCGGGCCGGAAAGTGCGGCCGCGAATCGGCTGCACCCCTAACAATGGAAAAAGATCGGCCGAGACTTTCGCGCCGAAGATCCGCTCCGGCAGCTCGCCTTCAGAAAGATTGAAGGTCGCAGTGTCGAAGGCGGCCAGGTTGTTGAAGCTTTT
>JAICXG010000152.1 GCA_025980625.1 Chthoniobacterales bacterium | reverse complement strand
TTGGCGACGGCGAGGAAGCGCTAATCAATCCGGTCGATCAAAACAAGGTTTACGGGTGCAGTCAGTACGGCGACTGCGTGCGTTCGACCGACGGCGGCAACACCGGGTTCGACTTTACCGGCTCCACCGTATCTTCGCGGCGAAACTGGCTCACACCGTTGCAATTCGATCCCGCTAATCCGGTCATCCTCTATTACGCCGGTAACCAGGTAAACCGCTCCGTCGATAATGCTGTCCATTGGTCAGTCATCAGCCCTGACCTTACCGGCGGCCCGGGACGTGACCCACTTTATCCCTTTGGCACAGTCACAACCGTTGCGGGGGCCGCCACTGACCCTAACCGTGTCCTCGCCGGGACAGATGATGGACGGCTTTGGTTCACGACCAACCTGGGAACGAATTGGACCCAGGTGACTGACCCTGACGTGCCCGGCACGTGGGTAACTCGCGTCACCGTCGACCCGGCGAACGCGCAGACCGCCTATGCCACTTTCTCGGGGTTCCGGTCGGGCGTAGCCCTGCCTTATGTGTTGAAGACTAACGATGGCGGGGCGACTTGGAGCTCAATCGTCGGCAATCTTCCGCAAGCGCCTGTGAACGATCTTCTCGTGATCGGCTCGTCACTCTATGTCGGCACCGATGTCGGGGTATTCGTTTCAACTAATGGCGGAAGAAAATGGCTCGCGCCCGGAACGCAGTTGCCTGATGTTCCGGTCACTGACCTCGAATACCGGGCGGCCTCGAATGCACTTTACGCCGCCACCTTTGGCCGCGGGATCTATATGCTGCAATTGCAGTAATATCCTCGCGCAAGTTATCGCTTAAACTGAGACAGCGGCCGGCGAAAAGCCTTCAACAATGGACACGTCGAGTCGCGTCCTTCCGGAGGGACATGCTTCCGCATGTCCATGCGGGGAAAAGTCCCACCTTGGAGTTACCGCCGCAGCCGCGCTACATCCCCGGCGATCAGAGGCCGTCACCGGCGTTCCCCAACCGCGAGCGCGGGATCACGAGTCATCTGTGACCACTAATGGCAATAACTCGCGATCCACTTCCGTGACTCAATGATAGATCGCCTGCCAGCCCTTCGTCACGATTTAGCTTGAAAGGGAGAGCGATGTAACCGGCCCATCGCCGAGGCGAAATTACTGATCTTTTGCAGATCAGCCATTCAAGCTTTCCGGCGGAACGGAACAACTCGGTTGCAGCCAGACATGGCTGAGTCGCGGAAATTACCCTTTTAGGGGTCTAGACAAGGCAGTGCGCGCCTCTCCATGATTTTGAGATGAGGAAATTCCAAGCCGTTGCTTCCAAGTTTCGGTCGAGTTACTTAGGCCTTGCGCAGCGAATTCCGTATCCGCTGCCCAACCTTGCGATCCGGCAAGCGGAACTTGGGAGAGCCACCCGCAGCCTTACTACCGTCCGTTATTCCGTTGGTAAAGACGGTCACCAGGGCCGGGTCTTTCGGAATCCAACTCAGCTCACAAAGACAACTTCGTTCCGCAAACTGCGCAGTCACCCCGCCTAACGATAACAAGCCCATCTGGCTCGGCCCACGCTTTTTTTGCAATTCCAGGGCGCTTTTTCTTTTGGAAGAAGTGAAGACAACACCCGAACTCGAATCGGCAGCAGAACGCGCGACAGAAAGCAGAAACACACACAGACAAAAACTATGAAAACAATCCATTCCATCATTGTCGGACTTCAGTCGACTTTTTCCATCGCTGCGCGGCCGATCACCGTCCCGCTGCTTCTACTCACTGTCGGGATAGTGATCGTGCAACCTTGCGCGGGTCAGAGCGGCACCTGGTCGGCTACCGGCAGCCTCATCACGGGACGTTATAGTCACTCGGCCACCCTGCTCACCAACGGCAAGGTGCTTGTCGCAAGCGGCTACGACGGCGGCGCGAGCGCGGAACTCTACGATCCAGCGAGCGGCACCTGGTCGGCCACCGGGAGCCTCATCACCGCACGCGGTGACTACACGGCGACATTGCTACCGAACGGGAAGGTGCTCGTCGCGGGCGGTTACAACGGCGAACCCCTCGCGAGTGCGGAACTCTATGATCCGGCTACGGGTGCTTGGACAGCCACCGGCAGCCTCAATACCGCACGTGGTAAGCACACGGCGACATTGCTGCCCAACGGCGAGGTCCTCGTCGCAGGCGGTTCTATCGACATCTTCACCTCGCTCGACAGCGCGGAACTTTACGATCCAGCAAACGGGACTTGGACGGCGACCGGCAGCCTCGCAAACGCTCGCTGGTATCACACGGCGACGTTGCTGCCCAACGGCAAAGTGCTCGTCGCAGGCGGCTACAACACGGTCGGCAGCTATGTCTACACCGCGGAGCTCTACGATCCGGGAACCGGAGCCTGGACAGCGACTGGCGTCAGCTCTCGCGCCGAACACACGGCGACGTTGCTGCCTAACGGCAGGGTCCTCGCCGCGGGCGGTTACTTCAACGATAGCAGCGCGCAACTCTACGATCCAGCGAGCGGGACTTGGACGATCACCAGCAATCTCACCTTCGGACGCTCCAGTCACACAGCAACCTTGCTACCCGATGGCAAGGTGCTCGTCGCAGGCGGTTTCGGATATGATGGTTTCGTATACATTCCTCTCGCGAGGGCAGAGCTCTATGATCCGGCGAGCGGGATCTGGACCGCGACCGGCAGCCTCATCACCGGACGCGGAGGTCACACGGCGACATTGCTACCCGATGGTGAGGTGCTCGCCGCAGGCGGATCCGACACCTTCCTTAATCCTTTCGCGAGCGCGGAACTTTATACAGCTGGCGGGGACGGCGAACTCACGCTGGTGAGCGCAGCTTCGCGAAAAAGCCACGGTGCCAAGGGCGACTTCGACATTGATCTGCCGCTGACCGGCGACTTCGGGATCGAATGCCGCACCGGTCTGACAAGATACATGGCCGTGTTCACGTTCAGTAACGACGTGACCGGCGCCGATAGCGCCATCACCACTTGCGGAACAATCGGCAGCGTCTCTGTTGATCCGAATGATTCGCACAACCTGCTCGTGACCTACAATGGCGCCACCTGTGATGGCGACGTCGTGACTGTAACCGCAAACAACGTGCATGACGATCAGGGCAACACCCTAGCCTCCGCCTCGGCGAGCATGGGCCTATTGGTCGGTGACGGCACCGGCGACGGCAGAGTCACTAACGAGGACATCGCAGCCGTCCGAGCGGTAAAGGGTCAGCAGGCTAATAGCTCTAACTTCCGCAATGATGTGACCGTCGACGGAAGGATCAACAATCAGGACATACAAACGGTGCGGTCACACCGAGGCGACGTCCTGCCATGATTCGAAACACAATGACATCCAAGTGGTCCCGACCTAGAAGATAAAACGCGCAGTTAAAAACTATGAAAATATTGCATTCGTTGATCGCCGGCCTCTGGTCGGCTAAGTCGATTCTTGCGCAGCGGATCGTCTATCCGCTTCTTGTCGGTGCGGGCCTGATGCTCGCGCACCCGTGCGCGGGCCAGACCGGGACTTGGACGGCCACCGGCAGCCTTGTCACTGGGCGTTATAACCACTCGGCCACCCTGTTGCCTGACGGCAAGGTGCTTGTTGCAGGCGGTATTGCTGTCTGCTGCGACTCTATCGCGAGCGCGGAACTGTACGATCCGGCGAGCGGGACCTGGACGGCCACCGGCAGCCTCGCTAACGCACGCGAACAGCACACAGCGACGTTGCTGCCCAACGGCAAGGTGCTCGTCGCGGGCGGTAACGGCGACTTTTTCTACAGCTCTCTCGCGAGCGCAGAACTCTACGATCCGGCGAGCGGGACCTGGACGGGCACCGGCAGCGTCGTCACTGCTCGCTCTACTCATACGGCAACGTTGCTGCCGAACGGCGAGGTGCTCGTGGCAGCTGGGTTATTCCTAACGAATCCCATCAGGAGCGCCGAACTCTACGATTCGGCGAGCGGGACCTGGAGCGCCACCGGCCGCCTCGTCGGCAGCGGACACAGCGGACGCGCTCAGCACACGGCGACGTTGCTGCCCAACGGCGAGGTGCTGGTCGCAGGGGGTTTCAACCCTGCCTTCATTAACCTTAAGAGCGCGCAACTCTACGATCCCGTGAGTGGAACCTGGACTGCCACCGGCCGCCTCCTCGGCAGCGGACGCGCTCAGCACACGGCGACGTTGCTGCCGGAGGGCAAGGTGCTGGTCGCAGGCGGTTACAACTCCGCCTACATCAATCTCAAGAGCGCCGAACTCTACGATCCCGCGAGTGAAACCTGGACTGCCACCGGCAGCCTTATCACCGCACGCGATTTTCACACGGCAACATTGCTGCCTAACGGCGAGGTGCTCGTCGCAGGCGGTAACAACGGCGGCAACCTTGCAAGCGCAGAACTCTATACGAGCGCCGGTTCTGCGATCATGCTCGAGGCGGCGAGGCGCAAGATGGAAGGAACAATTGCGGCGCGCCTCAACTGGAGAGAGGCGAGCTCGACCGAATCGATATTTACCGGGATGGCGCGCTAATCGCAACCACGCCGAACGACCGCACCTACATCGATTCCACCGGCGACACCGGCCAGGCGCGCTACACTTATCAGGTCTGTGAAGGCGGCACCCAGACTTGCTCCAATGATGCGATAGTGACCTTCCCGCGGTAGGCGCCGGGCATCCCTGACTCTTGCCTAACTGAGGAATGAACGAAATCGAGGGGCGAGCGCTCGCTTCGGACAAGAGATACCTCGCAAACACGAACAAGCGTGGGCGTCGGCGCGCCCGCCCTACACCTCATGTCGTGCTGGGCGCGCGTGCCATCGCTACTTTACCTGGCCACGTTGCCCGTCTCCCGCTGTGGCCGGAAATCGGGTCATGGTTGAGCGGCGACGGACATACAGACGGTGCGCTCTCACCGAGGCGACTTCCTGCCGTAATTACAATGCGGCGTGGATCTCTTCCAGGATTTCGCTCAGGCCGTAGCGGAAATTCCATTCCGGATAATGGGCGCGAAACTTACGCACGTCACTGATCCACCAGATGTGGTCACCGATGCGATTGTCCTCGACATACTCCCAGGTGACTTTGCGGCCGCTGATTTGCTCGCAGAGGGCGATCGCTTCCAGCATTGAACAGTTACAATGGCGGCTGCCGCCAATGTTATACACCTCAGCGATGCGCGGCGCACGGATGAAAGCGACAAAGGCTTCGACGAGATCAAAACTATGAATGTTATCGCGCACCTGTTTGCCTTTATAGCCAAATACCTTGTAGGTCCGGCCGCTGACCGTGCATTTCATAAGATAGGAGAGGAAGCCATGTAGCTCCGTCCCGGCGTGAGCGGGACCAGTCAGGCAACCGCCGCGGAAACAGGCGGTTGGCATTCCAAAATAACGGCCGTACTCCTGCACGAGCACATCGGCCGCAAGCTTTGAAGCTCCAAAAAGTGAGTGCTTCGTCTGGTCGATACTCATGTTCTCAGAGATGCCAGGTTCGTATTCATGCCCGGGCTCGATTTCCCAGCGCAGCTCCAGCTCGCGCAGCGGTAAGCGATTCGGTGTGTCACCATAGACCTTGTTTGTGGAAGTAAAGACGAACGGCGCTTCCGGACAAAAATTCCGCGCCGCTTCGAGCAGGTTAAGTGTGCCGTTGGCATTAACTGTGAAATCCGTCTCCGGATCGCGCGCCGCCCAGTCGTGCGAGGGCTGCGCCGCGGTATGGACGACAGCCACGATCTTTCGGCCATGCTGTTTGAACAGCTCGTTTACGGCTGAGGCGTCGCGGATATCGATTTCGTGGTGTTGATAGTGAGGCAGCTTCGCGATCAGCGCGTCGCGCGTGCCGCGGGTGGAAGCTTCCTCGCCAAAGAAGCGCTTCCGCATGTCATTATCGATCCCGACGACAACCCCGCCACCGCGCGCGAAACGCCGCACGGTTTCCGAACCGATTAGTCCGGCCGCGCCTGTGACCAAAACTGTGCCCGCCTTCACTCGTTAGGCAGCACTGTCGATCATCCAGATGAGCCGTCCGTTTTCCGGCGCGACGCGGCTGGCCGGCAATCCCGAGTCACCCGTGAGGACGCGCTCCAGCACTGCGCGCTTCTTATCGCCCCGGGTTAGAAAAAGGACGACTCGCGATTGGTTGAGCAATGGCAAGGTCATGGTCAGTCGCCAACTTGCCAGCCTCGGCACGAAATTGGCCACGACCCGCCGAACTCGTTCTTCGAGCGCGTTCGTGCCGGGGAAAAGCGAAGCGGTATGGCCATCCTCTCCCAGTCCCAGCAGCATAAGATCGTGGCGGTAGATCGTTTCGCCATGCTGCGTCGCAAGCAGCGCGAGCTCGTCTTCGTATTGCTGGGCTGCAACCGCCGGATCAAGCTCACCTCGCATTCGCAGGACCGATTTGTCCGGAATGGCAAAGGGTTCAAAGAGTGACTCACGGGCCATGCGATAGTTACTTTGCGGGTCATCCGGTGGGACACAGCGCTCGTCGCCAAAGGTGAATCGGAGATTCTCCCAGCGCAGATCGCCTGAGATCCGGCCAAATTCGGCATAAACAGGTCGCGGAGTATTTCCTCCGGAGAGTGCGATCCGAAACTCCGCCCGCTCGGCTAGAGCGATGCGAGCCTGGTCAAGAATGAATCCGGCAGCATCCGAGACGAAATTCGCACTGCGGATGATTTCCGGCTTCATTTGCCTCAGATGGCGCAATGCGTTCGGTCATGCTTGCGCAGATATTGCTGATGATACTCTTCGGCGCGGTAAAAGCTCGGCGCCGGCTCAATCTGAGTCACAATCGGTCGCGGGAAACGTCCGCTCCTGTCCAGCTCAGTCTTCTTTGCCTCGGCCGCGGCTTTTTGTTGCGCTGAATGATAGAAGACAACCGAGCGATACTGGTCACCGATGTCAGGACCCTGGCGGTTACG
>JAICXG010000219.1 GCA_025980625.1 Chthoniobacterales bacterium | reverse complement strand
GTGAGCGCGAGATCAAAATCCGGTGCCGGAATTTCCATTTCGCCAGACAATAGCATTTGCCGCTTGCTTCGAATTCTGGCAGCAAACAACGCGTGGAACTGCGCCTGCTGATCGATTGCGGAGTCCTCCTCTCCTATTTCGCCGTGATCATTTTCATCGGCCTCTACATGGGGCGGAAGGAGGATAACCTGGAAGATTTCGCCCTCGGCGGCCGCCGCATTCCGTGGTGGGCGGTGCTCGCTTCCATCATCGCGGCCGAGACCAGCGCCGGCACGTTTTTCGGCACGCCCGGCGAAGGCTTCGCCCTGCGCAACTATACGTATCTCCAGCTCGCCATCGGCACCATCATCGCGCGTATTCTGGTCAGTTATATTTTTATCAAGCCGTACTACGACTACAGAGTCTTCTCGATTTACGAATACCTGACCGTGCGTTTCGGGGCACGGACGAAAAACGCCGCTTCCGCCGTTTTCATGATTACGCGCCTGCTCGCCTCGGGCGCGCGGCTGTATGTCGGCGCAATCGCGCTCGCGCTCGCCTACGAGATGATCAAAGGTGTCCGTCCCGGGCCGATCCAGACGCTCTGGATTTATATCCTCTCGACTGTCGCGATCGTTATCCTGACGGCGATCTACACGACTTTGGGCGGGATCAAAGCGGTCATCTGGACCGATCTGATCCAGGCTTCGATCATGTTTGGCAGCGCGGTGGTCGCGGTCGGGCTTCTATTTTCGGCCATTCCCGGCGGCTGGGACGAAGTCGTTAGGCGGACCGGCGGATTTCAGCTCAACGACTTCTTCACCACCGGCCTCGATCCGGCAAAGCACGGCTGGCAGAAAATCGTCGGCATGTTTGCGGTCGAGTACACAATTTTTGCCGGACTCTTCGGCAGCACTTTTATTACGATGGGAACGCACGGGACCGACCAGGACATGGTGCAACGGATGTTGACCGCGCCGGACATTCGGCGGAGCCGGCGTTCGCTCATTCTTTCCGGGCTGGCCGATATTCCGATCGCTTTCACTTTCCTCAGCATTGGTCTGTTGCTCTGGGTGTATTACCAGGCTCATCCCGACCCCACGCTGCCGAAAACCCCTAACGAAACCTTCTGCCACTACATTCTTTACCAGATGCCGGTCGGGCTGCGCGGCTTGCTCCTTGCCGGAATTTTCGCGACCACGATGGGCTCGCTCAGCACCGCCCTGAACGCGCTTGCCACCAGTTTTACTCGCGACTGGTATATTCCCTACATCAATCCCGGCGCGGGCGAGGAGGGAAGCCTGCGCGCGGCGCGCTGGGCGACGGTTGCCTTCTCCATCCTCATGATCGCGGTCGCCTCCGCCACCTGTTATTGCGTGATTGTTTTGCCTAACGTGCGGATTATCCCGATCGCGCTCGGGATCTTTGGATACACCTACGGTTCATTGTTAGGGATTTTTTTCTGCGGCATGCTCACGAAACGCCGCGGCGCCGACTGGGCGAATCCGATCGCCATGATCTGCGGATTTCTCTTCGTCGCCCTGATCAGCAACTTGCCTAACGACATCGCAAAGATTTTCGGCACCCAACTTTACGCCCCGCCGAAATGGTTCCCGATCATGGAATTCCCCTGGTGGATCTGCTTCGGCACGATCGTCACTTTTACCGTCGCGCTCCTCTTCAAAACCAATCGTCCGGCCGCAGTCAACCGTTCCGTGGCTATTTCCTGAACTCTGCGCATGATCGATTCTGCCACCGTCACGCCTACCCCAATGCGCCGGCTCGCACGCCGCGTCTTTCTCGCTTTTCTCCTCACCTTCATCACCGCCCGCGTCCTTGTCATTCTCATCATGACCCGACGCATCCCCGATCTTTTTCTGCACGAGCACGGCACGCATGTGCATCACCTGAATTACGGCATCTTCATTCTCTCCGCCGTCGGCGCGCTTCTTGTCTTCGATACGCAACCTTCCGACAAACTGCGCAAATTCTGCGCGCTCCTCTACGGCTTCGGAATGGCGCTGACCTTCGACGAATTTGGAATGTGGTTTCATCTGGGCGGCAGCTACTGGCAACGCGGCAGCTTCGATGCCGTCATCGTGCTCCTGAGCGTCTTCGGCTGGATTGCTTTCCTGCCAAAATGGGAGCGTCTTCGCTCAGGACACTTCGTCACGATTGTCTTCACCGCCGCCGCCGTGATCCTGTTTTACCTCCTGCTTTTTTCCTCGGCGAAAGAGATTGGCGCCCGCTTTGGTCCGCGCCTCCAGGACATCGAAGAAGCTGGTCCGCAGTGATCCTCGCCTAACGATTCGAGCCGCGGTTATTGAATGAACCGGATCGTCATCGGGTAACGATAGAACTTTCCATCGCTCGCCTGGATCGCGGCGATGATCACGAAGATCGCGTTCAAAACCCAGAGGATGGCGAGGAAAATGAAGCCGATCAGAATCAGGCAAAAGACCAGCGCGACGGCGTTGTAGATGAGCATCGAGATCTGGAAGTTGAGCGCTTCCTTGCCGTGCGCATCGATCTCGGGCGCGTCGCCCCGTTTGATCAGCCAGACAATGAGCGGCCCGAGGAGGTGGCCCGGAAAATGAAGAAAGACGCCAAGCAAAGCGCTGGCGTGACAGAGCGCGCACCAGGTGCGCACGTTATTGAGCGAGACGCTGACAGGTGGTGTCGGATAAGTCGTGTCCATGATGTCTATGGAATGGATGCGGCGATTTGGTGTTTTGGATTCAGGAAATGCTGGCGCACTGCGACGTTTACCCTGTTTTCTCGGCGAGGTTAATCCCGAGCTCCCGCAATTGTCGTGGGTCCACCCCGCTCGGGGACTGCGACATCAGGTCCTGGCCGCGGTTGGTTTTTGGGAAAGCGATCACGTCGCGGATCGAATCTGTGCCGCAAACGAGCATGACGAGCCGGTCGAGCCCAAGGGCGATGCCGCCGTGCGGCGGCGCGCCAAGACGAAAGGCGCGGAGAAGATGGCCGAACTGGCGCTCCTGTTCTTCTCTCGTTAGGCCGAGGACGGTAAACATCTTTTCCTGCAATTCGCGCTCGTGAATCCGCATGCTGCCGCCGCCGATTTCGACTCCGTTGAGGACGACATCGTAGGCTTCCGCGCGCACTTTGCCATATCGTTTTTCCTCGAGCAATGGCAGGTCCTCCGCTTTCGGCCGGGTGAAGGGATGATGCATCGCGCTCCACTTGCCGGTCGCGGGATCGCTTTTCAGGAGCGGGAAATCGGTCACCCAGAGGAAATCGAGCTCTTCCGTATTCGTTAGGCGCTGAAGCTCGGCGACCCGCAGGCGCAGACGCCCGAGCACTTCGCAGGCGACCGGCCACTCGTCGGCGGCGAACAAAATCAAATCCCCTTCTTCCATCGTTAGGCGGGTTTGCAATGCCGCTCGCTCAGCCTCAGAGAGAAACTTTGCGATCGCGGATTTCCATTCGCCATTTTCCACCTTGATCGAGGCGAGCCCTTTGGCGCCGAATTTTTTCGCGAGCGCTTCCAACTCGTTCAGCTGTCCGGTCGTTAGGCTGGCAAACCGTTTCGCGTTAATTGCCTTGATCACGCCGCCGCGCTCGACTGCGCCACGAAAAACCTTGAATGCGCTCTCGCGGAAAAGATCGGTCTGATCGACCAGCGGAAGGTTGAAGCGGCGATCCGGCTTATCACTCCCGAAGGTGTTCACTGCATCGTGATAACTCATCCGCGGAAACGGTGTTGCTACGTCGATCCCGCGCGCTGCCTTGAAAACCGACGCCAGTATTCCTTCGGTCAGGGCGAAGATATCGTCCGGCCTAACGAACGACGCTTCGATGTCGATCTGGGTAAATTCGAGTTGGCGGTCGGCTCGCAGATCTTCGTCGCGAAAGCATTTCGCGATCTGAAAATATTTCTCCATCCCGCCGACCATGAGGAGTTGCTTGTATTGCTGTGGCGCCTGCGGCAAGGCGTAGAACTTCCCCGCCCAAATCCGGCTCGGAACGAGAAAATCGCGTGCTCCTTCCGGCGTACTTTTGGAGAGGATCGGCGTCTCGATTTCCAGAAAACCCTGGCTGTCGAGATAATCGCGGGTGGCTTTCGTGACGAGGTGGCGAAGGCGAAGATTGCGCGCGAGGTCGGGACGACGAAGATCGAAATAACGATAAGTCAGTTGCAGGTCTTCGTCCTTAACCTCGCCGTCGATCGGGAAGGGCGGGACATCAGCGCGGTTGAGAATTTCCAGCTCGTCGACCACGACTTCGATCTCGCCAGTCGGAAGATTGGGGTTTGCCTGACCCGTGAGGCGCGGCGCGACTCGACCGCGGATTGAAATCACGTCCTCATGGCGAAGCGAATGCGCGCGGGTAGTGAGTTCGGGATTTTCCTCCGGGCGAAAAACGATCTGAGTCAAGCCTTCGCGATCGCGGAGATCGATGAAAATGACGCCGCCGAGATCTCGCCGGGAGTGCACCCAACCGGCCAGCATAACCGTCTCGCCGATATTGGCGGCACGAAGGGCGTTGCAGTGGTGAGTGCGATACATGGCGGCGAGCCGTCAGTTTGGGCGAAGGGGGAAAAGGCGCAAGCTGGTTATCCGCGGATCGCGGCCAGCCGCTCGACGACGATCTCGTTAGGCACGAGGGTTTCCTCCCGAGTCGCGAGGGTTTTCATTTTCACCGCCGGCCATTCATCGCCGTAGAGAAGAGTAAAGCTTACACCCATCGCTTCTGCGGTTTGGAATTGTTTGCCGACCTTGGTGGCGGCGAGCGGGTAATCGACCCGCCAGCCGCTGTCGCGCAGTTGTTGCATTTGCCGCAACGCCTCGGGGCGACGCGCCTCCTTCGCGATCACAAGGT
>JAICXG010000342.1 GCA_025980625.1 Chthoniobacterales bacterium | reverse complement strand
CTCTCGTTAGGCGAATCAAGCTCTTTCATTTTTCCTTCGCGACCTCACGGGATCGCCTTAAAGGAAGCGCGAGAAAAATCAGGCCGCGGCTTTGCCCGCTTTGCTCTCGCGCATTCTTCGTTCGCGCCAATTGGAGCGATGCTTCACGATCCAATCAAGCAGCGCTTTTTCAAATCCGATGTCGGCTCCGGCTTTTTCGCTCTCAATCCACTTGTGCTTCAAAATCTCTTCCCGCTCGGCGAGGAATTCTTTGTAAAGCACTGAGTTTTTCAGGAATTGGGCGCCGGCGTCGTCCGACGAATCCATCTCAGAGATATCTTTCATGGCAGATTCTGCGGCCAATGTGTTGGCCTCGTTTAAGCATGAGACGAACCAGGTCTCAAAATTATTTAGCCGGACGCATCAGAAAAAGACAAGCTTTACCTCGCCAGCAGGATTTCACCGATACGCTCGGCAATGCGACGAAACTCGGCGCTCACCGCCGAGCTCGGATCCTCGGCCGTAACCGGGCGGCCACGGTCGCCGGCTTCGCGGGTGGCGATGTCGATCGGGATTTGGCCTAACAATGGGACGCGAATGCGTTTCGCCTCCCGCTCGCCGCCCCCGCTGCCAAAGATGTCGTAGCGCCCGCCGTCGGAGGGGCAGACGAAATAGCTCATGTTCTCAATCAGACCGAGCACCGGCACGTTGACCTTCTGGAACATCGCGAAAGCTTTGCGCGCATCGATCAGCGCCACTTCCTGCGGGGTCGTGACAATGATTGCGCCGGAGAGCGCGACCGTTTGCACGATCGTGAGCTGGATGTCGCCGGTGCCGGGAGGAAGATCGAGCACGAGATAATCGAGTTCGCCCCATTCGACCTGTCGCAGAAATTGCTGGGTGTAGCGCGTCACCATTGGTCCCCGCAGAATCGCGGGCGAAGTATCATCGAGCAGGAATCCCATCGACATCAGGCGCAGCCCGTACTGTTCGATCGGAATGATGCGGTTGTCCTCCGTTGCCATCGGCCGCTCGCGCGAGCCGAACATGAGCGAGATGCTCGGTCCGTAGATATCGCAATCGCAGAGACCGACCTTAGCCTTGGTTTGCTCGAGCGCGACCGCGAGATTAGCGGCCACGGTCGATTTGCCGACACCGCCCTTCCCGCTCGCGACCGCGATCACATGCTTGACGCCGGGGATTTTCCCCGCGCCGGTGCCGGGGCTGCCGCTTCCAACCGGCGGAGCGTGAATATCGATGCGGACTCGCGCTTCACGCACGCCGGCGAGATTGCGGAGCGCGGTTTCGGCTTCGTTCTTGATTGTTTGCGGAACATGCGGGTCGTTTGTCGCGAGGGCGAGCTGGACGATCACGTCGCCGTTCCGTGCTTCAATTCCTTTCACGAGCCCAAATGAAACGATGTCGCGGCTGAAGCCCGGATACTTCACCGACTTGAGCGCTTCTTTGATCTGATCTTCGGAAACAGCCATCGGACATCCAAGTTACCGTGCGGGCGGCGGGAGTAAAGAATGCCCCGGTATGCGACCTGCTCGCAAAATGCGATGCGGCAAATCAGATTGAGCGGGCGCGAGCGCGCGGTCGTGCGAGCGATCGGCTTTGCCGATGCCATTCCCGGAGAGGCGATCCGCGATCACACCCAGATCCCGTCGGAGGGTCTGACCGATGTGTTGAATGCGCTCCTCGCGGCGGGTTTCGTTGAGAGCCGACCGTATCGCGAGGAAATCACGTCAGCGGAATTGAGCGCGACGGAGTTTGAAGTGAATCCGAGCTACGCGCACGAGCTGAAAGAGGCGATGTATCGCTCGTGAACCCGCTGTGCTCCACCTGGGTGGGTTTCGTTAGGCCGGCTGAGGTTCGGGGGCGGCGCGATGCAGTGCGCTGCGCTCGCCGAAGAGCTGGCGAATCACATCTTCGACCGGCAACTCCTGGACGTTGATGTCGGAGACCGAGCAGGCGCTAAGAAGTTGGCGGCAAACTTCGGTGACATGCGCCCGCGGCACCTTGAGCTGGACGCTGATCGGCGTCTGCTCGATCACTTCGCCATAACTGGAGAAATCGCAGGTCTGGTTTGCGGCAAAGGTCAGACTAACGATCTTGTGGCCGGAAAACCGGTCGATGATCACGCTCAGCGCGCCGTCGAAGAAAATTTTGCCGTGATCGATTACGATCACGCGATCGCACAGCTCCTCGATGTCCTGCATGTAATGACTGGTGAGCATGGTCACGATGCGGTGTTCCCGGTTGTAGATACGGAGAAATTCGCGGACGCGCTTTTGACTCACGACATCGAGGCCGATCGTCGGTTCGTCGAGAAAAAGAATGCGCGGCTCGTGAATGAGGGCGGAGATCAGCTCCATCTTCATCCGCTCGCCTAACGAGAGCTCGCGCACCATCACATTCATCTTGTCCTGCACTTCGAGCAGTTCGCTCAGGCCGCCCACGACTTGCTTGAAGCGCCCGCGGTCAATCCCGTAGATCGCACGATTGAGCTCGAGTGATTCCTGCGCCGGCAAGTCCCACCAGAGGGCATTCTTTTG
>JAICXG010000083.1 GCA_025980625.1 Chthoniobacterales bacterium | reverse complement strand
CGATGACGCAAAGCGCACGAGGAGTAACGCACACGACGATAATGAGCCATGGGAGCAGCATGCTCGTAATGCGAGATTGGCCGTCGCGGCAACATTGACTTTTCTTTCGTTAGGTTCTTGAGCCTAGGATTGGTCCCATCGTCGACTTTCCTAACACCACGTTGGCTCCGATCGCACTCGAAGAGCGTCTTGACGCGGCTCAGCCTACTTCGTAGTCTCCGGATGTGAAAGTATTCTCCATGAAAACTCCATTCTTTCTTATCCTCAGCGCGGTTCTTTTTTTCATTTTGACTTCGCCGGCCAAGGCAGTGACTCATGCCTTTATCTGGAACAGTGACGCCGGCATGACTGACCTGGGCAGCCTGGCCGACGGTGAGGACAGCGTCGCGTTGGGAATCAACGATAACGGACAGGTGGTCGGCTATTCCTACGTGAATAACGTTTCCCATGGCTTTATCTGGACGGAAGCGACCGGTATGGTCGATATTGGGCTGTTTGAGGGTAACTCGACCTCCGCGACCGCGATTAACTCACGCGGGGTCGTGGCCGGGGATAGCTTCGACGGCTCCCACACTTTGTCATTCTTATGGAAAAGCACCGGTGGCTTTGTTTCTCTTCCGCAAACCGGCACTTACAACGTCGCTGCCGAGGCGATCAATGATTCCAAGAAGGTCGTGGGTGTGCGCTATCGTAGCGTGAACGAAGCATTTATCTGGGACTCCAAACGCGGCATTGTCCAATCACTCGGTTTTCTGCCTGGCGGTGACGCGAGTGAGGCCAGAGACATTAACAACCTCGATCACGTCACAGGATGGGCACACTTCCCCAATGGCGCACAACATGTTTTCCTCTGGACGAGATCGGGCGGCATGATCGATTTCGGCACGCCCGAGGATACGTTCCAGGCGTATGCTGAAGCGATTAACGATCAGGAGGAAATCGTAGGTGAGGCCGATTTAGGTAGTTTTGAAAAGCTGTTTTATTGGAGTGGTGCCGTAGGTTACAGAATACTGCAGACACTCGGCGCCGTCGCAGGCAACGTCCTCGATATTAACAATGCGGGAGTGATTGTGGGGAATTGCCAGGTCCCGGAGACCTCACTGTTCCATGCTGTCCTTTGGCCGGACAGCCTAAGTGCTCCGCAGGATCTGGGCACGCTCCCGGGAGGCAGCTATGCGGTCGCCTTCGGCATTAATAACGTTGGGCAAGTCGTCGGGCAAAGTGACCTGACGACTAAGACCGACCGGCGGTAGAATGTTAGGCTTCGCTCTTGCGCTAGACTACGAGAGCTAGCGCGCAAACATTATCTCGGGCGTATTTCCGGGCTCTTGGGGCTTCACGGGGGACACTCAAGCGGCGGCGGTTGTTTTCTCGACGGGATGGTCGCCGTCTTGTTTAAGTTTTTTGAAATGAAGCTGGTCGACGCGGCGGCCGTCGGTCTGGCTAACAGTGACGCAATAGTCGTCGATCGGCACCTGCTCGCCCTGTTTCGGGAGATGGCCTAGTAACTGGGTGACATAACCGCCGATCGTGCTGACGTCGGCGTTCTCCAACTCGATATCGGCAAGGTCGCGCAACTCGTAAAGCCCGAGGCCGCCGGCGACGATGAACTCTTGCTCGTTGATCCGGCGAAACTCGGCCTTTTCCGTATCGAACTCGTCCTGGATATCGCCGACTAACTCCTCGAGGACGTTCTCCATTGTCACCATCCCGACGGTACCGCCGTACTCATCGACCACGATCGCGAGATGCGCGTGCCTAACGAGAAAAAGATTTAGCAGCTTCTCGAGCGACATCATTTCCGGCACCGGGATAAGCTCCCGCCTGATCTTCATAAGGTCGGGCGCGGGGTCCCGCATCAGCGGCAATAGCTCTTTGATGTGAACCAGGCCGATGGCGTTATCGAGATGCCCGCGGCAGAGCGGAAAGCGGGTGTGCCGGGATGCGAGCGCCTTCTTGACGTTGTCGTCGAAGCTCTCCTCGACATCGAGGTAAACGACGTCGCCGCGCGGGGTCATGATGTCGCGTACGACCCGGCGGCGCATGTCGAGCGCGTTAACGAGGATCTCGCGTCCAATGGCGGAGACTTCGTCGGAGCGCTCACTTTGGTCGAGGATGAGGCGCAGTTCTTCCTCGGTATGGGCAATCTCGCCTTCCTGGACTGGCTCGGTGCGGAAGATGTGGCGCAGGACCCAGTTGGCGGAAGCGTTCAAGAGCCAGATAGCCGGCTTAAAGATAGTGTAAAAGAGCCGGAGCGGCCCACTCACGAGCAGGGTAGCGGGGACAGCTTTGCGGATAGCGAGAATTTTCGGCGCCTGCTCGCCTAAGACGATGTGGAGAAACGTGATGATCGAGAAGGCAAGGAGAAACGAGACCGAGGTGATGACCGCAACGGAGCTAATGCCGAAGAACTGGAAAAACGGTTGCAGTAATTGCGCCAGGAAAGGTTCCCCTACCCAGCCGAGTCCGAGGCTGGCCAGGGTCACTCCGAGTTGGCAGGCGGAGAGATAGGCATCAAGATCGCCGGCGACGAGTTGCGCCCGGGCCGCACGGCTATTGCCCTCCTCGGCGAGGGCGTCGAGCTGGCTCATCCGGATTTTCACGAGGGCAAACTCGGCCGCGACGAAAAAGGCATTCAGACAGACGAGCGCGGCAATCGCGGCCAATTTCCCGAGAGTGACCTCGGGCGACTCCCAATGTTTAGCGACGGCCTCGGCCATTGGGGTGAAGGCAAAAAATAATGAGGGCAAATTCATGGAGGTGGATGCATCGAGAGCACCCCAAACCCGCCGCCGAGCGGCGCTACCAGCTCGACTTCGTCACCCCGGGAATGAGCCCCTGGGACGCGAGCTCACGGAAAGTGAGGCGCGAGATGCGGAAGCGGCGAATGAAAGCGCGGCGGCGACCGGTGACCTGGCAGCGATTGACGACGCGGGTCGGGCTGGCATCGCGCGGCAGCTGCGAGAGACCGGCGTAATCCTTCTTCGCCTTGAGTTCGGCGCGCAGGGCGGCGTATTTCTGCGCCGTCTTACGCTTGCGTTCATTGCGATTGATCCAGGACGTTTTCGCCATAAAGGAACGCGGAAGTTAGCGGGAAAGCGGATGTGTGCAACCGAATTCGTTATGGTGGATCGCTTCCGCAGCGGCCCGAATTCTTCGGATTATCGCTTGAATAACCTGCCCGTTTTTGTCTTAAATGATCTTACTAAAATATGTTTCCGCTCAGAACTAATTCGTTGCCCCCGGATGCTGAGGCATTGCGGGTGGCGCTCGAGGAAAGCTTATGCCAGATCGTCAAGCCCGCTCACCCGGAAATGGTTGCAGTTGAGGACCGCAATTATCCCGAACTGGCCGCGATCCGCGTTTCGCTCGACAACGCAACCGCGCGGGATCTTCCGCCACCGCGGCTCGCGCCACCAGTCGGGGAAGTCGCTCCAGCGCTGCACGTGGAACACTTTGAAGTGACCGGCCAGCCGGTGCGCGTGCAACGCGCCGCAGTCGACCTTTCCTGCGTGGCAGAAGACGTCTATCTCGGTCAGGGGCGCGATCGCGATGGCAACCTCCTCCTTCTTCTGCAAAAAGCGGCCCATGGAAAAATCGAGATTTCTCTCCCGCTGAGCGATCTCGAAGGGCTGGTGCGTTCGGCCGCGAGCGCAGTGGCGGCGCGGCAGGGCATCATTCTCGAGGACATGCAATTGCGCGTCCGCCCGCAGACAGCGCGCGCGCTCGCGATCGAGACGCAGGTGCGGGCGCGCAAGCTCTTTCTCACTACCGAAGTGCGGATCGAAGGCAAAGTCGAGATCGACGAACAGCTCGATGCTCACCTCACTGGTTTGCAATGTCGCGGAGAAGGGACGCTCGGCACGTTGGCCTGCGGATTTCTTGGGCCGCATCTGACGCGGCTCAATAACCGGAAATACCCGCTCCTGGCTTTGCCGTTCGGCGAAGCGAAGCTGCGTGATATCCAGATTGCGGTCGATCAGAATCTAACTGTCACGGCGCAGTTTGGCAGCGAAGCCTGACGGCAAACCACGCCAGCGCAGCGCGGCTCGGCTCCCGGGGGATTTGAGATACGACCCGTGTGCCGTCGCTCTCTTTGCCTAACGAGAAAAGGACGGCACGGCGCCCTCTGTCGTAGCGAAATCGCGGAGCAGCGCGCGTCCGAGGCGGAAAAAATCCCGCCTCTTACTGCTTGCTTAAGCGATGGAAGAGGATGGCTCCGATGACAAGGAAGAGAACGTTCGGGAACCAGACGAGCAGTTCGGGATGAATCTTCGGGTTCGCCCGCATCGTGTCGGCGATGATGATGAAGAGGAAATAAAAGATCGCCACAATCAGGCCGGTGGCGAAGCCGACCGAGGTTTCACGGCGGTGGGTCGTCACGCCTAATGGCACCCCAATGAGAGAAAAGGCGAGACAGGCAAAAGGAAAGGAGAAGCGCTTGTTCAATTCCGTGCGCGTGGCGCTACGCTCGCGCCGCGGGCCGGATTTGAGCTGGTCGAGCAACTGCGAGAGCGATAACGCGGAGCGGCTCGGCCGCTTTTTCTCTTTCTCGTAAAGTTCCTCGAGACTAATCGGCAACGTGCCCTCCTTCAGACTGATGCCGTCACGCATCTTGCGCAGGTCGTACGGGTCCTTCGCGTCGCGTTCCTGGTAGCGGGCGTTGTAAAGGTGGAGAAGAAGGCGCTTGTTAGGCAAATCCGTCTCGAGCTTGCCGGTGCGGGCGTAGGTCACGCGCACCGGCAGGTCCCGCTCGTCCATCTGGAAGACGAGGATGTTTTCCAGCTTGTTCCCTTCCTTTTTGCCGACGTAAATCTTGCGCCCGGGAAATTGATCGATCACCTGGTCGCCGCCGAAGAGCGCGATCGGGTTTTGGGTCGCGAGATCGAAAATGCTGCTGCGCAATTTTTCCTGCGCGGCCGGCGCGACCGAGACATTGAGCCAAAGACAGATGGCCGTGCAAACGAGCGCGAGCAAGGCGAGCGGAATGCAAACGCGCGTAATGCTCACGCCATTGGCGCGCAGAGCGATCAATTCGTTATCGGCCGAGAGCCGCCCGAAGACGAGCAGGATCGCGGTCAACAATCCCCAGGGGATCGTGAAGATGAGGGAGAAAGGCAGGACGTAAGCGACAAAGGTGACGAGAAACTCGATCGGCACATCATGATTCACAAGCAGCGGGAGGAGCTTGCGAAAAATATTGCCGACCACGAGGACGAGACTGAGGACCGCGATCGCGAAGAGCACATTCACGATCAGCTCGCGGCCGACAAAACGGTCGATCAATTTCATGGCGGTAAATGGATTCCTTCGGACGAGTGTCTGTCTTTGTTCGGCTCGAGTGGTTTGCCGAATATTGCGTGCTGGCAGGTTGACCCGCAACCACGAGTCTTGCGCGCTGGCGATCACATTATTGGCCAGGATTTCTGATCTGTGGAAACACGAGACCCGCGCCACCGCGCGACGGACAGCATCGTCAGCCCGGCTCCGATCCGTTGCGGCATCGCCGTCGGCGTAGTCGAGCTGGCGACCACCTCATAGTCATTAACCGACCGATGCGAAGCTTTATTCGTTATGCTAAAGTTTTCTTTGGTAATCTAACGATCCGGCACTAACGGGAAGTGACTCACAATTCCGCGCCTTCTGGTATCAGGCATTATCAGTGAACGGGATGATAACGCGGCTAAGGCTGAAACCGAGCTTTGCAGCGAAAGGAACTCCTCGGGCCGAAGTTTAGGGTGAAATCCTCGGTAAACTCAGGGGTATTAGGCACAGTCAGACATAGCTTGTCCGGTCCAGGGTTTGCCTCTTCGGAAAAAAGACTGGGAGCGCTGACTCGAATTGCCTTGCTTTAGGAGACGAAATTTGCTTGCCTTACGACCATGCGCAAAGCTCACACCTTATCTGGTATCACTCTCCTGGTCGCATTGCTCGCAAGCGCGCCGGGTGCCATTGCCCAGGCGCCGCGGATTTCGGTTAAGATCATCAGCACCTTCGATTATCCAAGTGCTGTTTATGTGATCCTGGGTACCGGACAGATAAACAACACCGGCAAATACGTCGGCGGCGTCCAGGATACCGCTGGCTCGGTTTACGGGTTCACGGCGAACGTGAGCGGGAATTTTTCTCAGCCATTCGGGTTTCCCGGTGGCTTCGGAAATTTTACCGAGGCAAACGGCATCAGGCGAGGCGGTGAGGTCTGCGGCAGCTACGTTGCCGAGGAGGGAAGTCGCGGATTTTTCCGCCGTGGCTCATCCTTCCAGAGCTATTCCGCGCCATTCGAGGGAGGCGTGCCGACCGCCGTCAACAGTATCAACGACGCCGGAGATTTCGTCGGCGACTACTACGTCTCCCCCAGCCTCCTTGCCTTTGCCGTGATTGATGAAGCGTTCATCACTATTCCACTCTCCGGCATCTCGCCGGAAGCGACCGGCATCAATAACGTCGGCCAGGTGATCGGTAACTATTTCGATGACTCACTCACATCCCAGCACGGGTTCCTACGCGCCGCGGACGGCACCATCACCGCGCCGGCTGATTTTCGCGGCGCCGACACCACGCTGCCCCGAGCAATCAATGACGCCGGTTACATCGTCGGCCTCTGGACCGACAACCGCAAAGCCGAGCATGCCTTTGTGATGAAGCTGCCGGATACCTTCCTCGCCTACGACATGCCCAGCGCCGACATTACCGACTTCACCGGAATCAATAATGCGGGGCAGATTTGCGGTTTCTGGCAGGACCCACACGGGCAGCGCCACGTCCTCATTGCGCAATTGCAAACGCAATAGGGCTGGGAATGTGCGTTGGTCGACCTATTCCCCTGAGAAGAGCTTCGACGCGGCGATCCCAAGAAAGTCAGGCCACGATTGTGCGAGTTACTGACCGTTCTGAAGAGCTGGGCGGGCACGACCTCGCTCCGAGCGGTGACGAAGTGCAACTCGATGTTCTGCGGAAGCGACGGTCCGTTTTCCTCCGATGTCCGAAGAGCGCAACTTAAAGCGGCACGGTCGCTAAGAGGCTGGCGCGAAAAATTTGCCCACCCGAATTGAAAAAGATTGCTTTTTCGCAAGCAACTCACTAAACGAAACAGCTAAATTCAACCAAACAGGCTGGTAGTTCTAAAATAAAAATGAAAAACGACAAAAACGAGACCACTAATATCGCATCTCGTTCGCCCCAGCACGTCACCGGGGCGGGTCCCAGCCGCCGTCGATTTCTCGGCCAGGTCGGCGCTGCTCTCGCGGGCGGTGCCGTCCTGGGCAAATTGCCGCAAGCTTCCGCGCAATCGGGTGTCTTCGCAGATGGCCTGACCGCGCCGTCGAGTACCGATCCGCGCGTCAAGCAATGTTTCCAAATCCGCCTCGACACTGCGACCAGCGAAGCGCATATCCCGGTGCCGCCGCACACCACGAATGGCGATGAGCAGCGCTATCCCGACAAGTCCGGAACCTACAGCAAAGGGATTCTTCAGGATGGGCTCGGCCTCGTAAACCTCGCGGCTTTTCAAAGCTTCCGCCGTGCGATTGATACCGGCACCTTCGAAGCCTTTGAGAAAGTGATCACCGGCGGCCCTCGCACTCAAAACGGACCACTCGGCGGTCGCGCTTTTGGGCTGGAGGGTTGTGACGGTTCGCAGCTTGGGAATGCGTCTTCGCCCCCAAACCAAATCAATCAGGTTGTCGTGCCGCCGGCGCCGGAAGCGGCGGGCCCGGCATACGGCACCGAGCTGGTGGAGATGTACTGGGGCTCGCTCCTGCGCGACATCCCTTTTACCGATTACGCCACCAATGCCACAGCGATTCAGGCAGCGGCTGAACTTTCGAGCATGCCGCATTATCTCGGCCCGCGAGACAGTTCGGGCAGGGTCACGCCCGGCCTGCTTTTCCGCGGAACTTTGCCCGGTGATGTGCTCGGGCCCTATCTCTCGCAGTTATACCTGCAGCCTACTTTCCTGGGCACACAGCCAATCTCACAGCAGCATGTTACTTTCCTGCCGGGCATCGATTTCATGACTGACCCGATAACCTTCCAGCAGGTTCAGAACGGCATCGATACGGGCGTGCAACTCCAGTTCGATCCGGTTCTGCGATATCTTCACGACGGACGCAGTCTTGCCTCGTTCACTCACGTGGACGTACTTTATCAAGCGTACTTTATCGCGTCCCTCGTCCTGGGAAGCATGGGAGCGCCGCTCAATCCAGGTAATCCGTACGTGGGCTCAAGCAAGCAAAATGGATTCGGCACCTTCGGCGGACCCGATATTTCCGCGTCCCTCACCACCGCGGCCCGGCTTGCTCTAAATAGCGTTTGGTATCAAAAATGGTGGATCCACCTGCGCCATCGTCCCGAATCTGGAGGCGGCGTCGCACGTCAGATTCTTACCGGCGCGGGTAACACTCTCGACCTCCAGCTCAACGGTAACATTCTTAATTCACAAGCGGTCCAGGCGAGCTTCGCGAAATATGGGGACTATTTCCTTTCTCAGTCCTTCCCTGAGGGCTCCCCGACGCACCCCTCCTATCCTACCGGGCATGGGGCAGTCGCCGGCGCGTGTATCACTGTGCTGAAATTCTTCTTCGATGGAGACTTCGTCATTCCAAACCCGGTCGTGCCGGCTGATGAAGGCCTTTCTTTGGTGCCTTACACCGGCGGTGATGCGGGCCAGTTGACGGTAAACGGCGAGCTCAACAAGCTGGCTAATAACGTCTCCTTCGGTCACGGCATTCACGCCGGAATCCATTGGCGCAGCGATACCTCGTCGTCGGTTCAATTGGGTGAAGCGGTCGCGATCAGCATGTTGCAGGATCGGGCGGCGACGTACGCGGAGAAATTCACGATCAGCTTCAAAAAAATCGACGGCACGATGGCGACGATTAGTAATCAGTAGGCGCTAAAGCGTTGGAGCGCTCAAGCGTTGAAGCGTTGAAGCGTTGAAGCGGCGGGCGAGCGTGCAAGCGCGGGCGTGTGCGCGTGAATCGTGAATCGTTAGGTCGTTGAAGCAGTGGAGCGTTGTCGTTAGGCAGTCGGTGCCACTCGCTTCAACGCTTTAACGCTTCATCGCTTCAACCACGCCGTTTTGCTTCCTCCGCGAGTTTGCTACCTTGTCGCCTCATGCCTGACGCCCTCTACGACGTCGCGATTATCGGCGGCGGCCCGGCCGGGAGCACGGCCGCGACTTTTCTTGCTCGCGCCGGACGCCGCGTCGTGCTCTGCGAGCGGGAAAAGTTTCCCCGTTTTCACATCGGCGAATCGCTTCTCCCGGTGAGCATGAAGACCTTCAGCCGGCTCGGCGTGCACGAGAAATTCGAGCGCGCCGGTTTTCTGAAAAAGTACGGCGGCGAAATGACGAGCGCCTGCTGCGAAGAAGGAGTGAAATTTTATTTCAAAGACGGCTATCGCTCGCAAAGCGAATCTTCCTACCAGGTGCCACGGGCTGAGTTCGACAAAGTCCTGCTCGATCACGCGGCGGAGAACGGCGCCGAAGTGCGCGAGCAAACCATCGTCAAGCGGATCGAGTTTTTCCGGGATAGGGTCGAGCTCGAGGTCGTGCAGTCGTCGTTAGGCGCGCCGGAGAAAATCGCCGCGCGCTACGTGATTGACGCGAGCGGCCGGCATTCGGTCATCGGGAATCATTTCCGGCTCAAGGAAACATATCCGCACCTGCGCAAGATCTCGATCTTCGCCCATTACGAGGGAGTGGAACTGGAAGAAGGGCGCGACGCCAGCCTCACCCGGCAGGTGCGGGCGGCCGATCGCTGGTTTTGGTACGTGCCTTTGCCTAACGACCGCTCGAGCATTGGCGTCGTGCTCGATGCCGAGCTTTACCGGCAGACGAAAAAATCGCCCGAGCAATTCCTCGAAGAATCGCTCGCCGAACAACCTTTCCTCGCCCGCCGGATGACCGGCGCCCGCCGTGTCACGCCGGCCTATGCCAGCGCCGATTTTTCCTACCGTCTCGCCCAATTGACTGGTGAGCGCTGGATGCTGGCGGGCGATGCGGCTGGTTTCATCGACCCGGTTTTCAGCAGCGGCGTTTTTCTCGCGCTGCTCGCGGCCGAACAGGCGGCCGACATTCTCGATATCGTGCTCGATTATCCGCGTAAGGCGCGGCGGCTTTTCGCGCGCTACGAGCGCCTGCTTCGCCGGGTCATGAAAGGCTATCTGCGTTTTGTTGACGCCTGGTACTCGAAGGAATTCATCGAAGTGTTTCTCTATCCGCAGGACGTTTTGCAAATCCCGCCGGCGGTGAACGCCGTTCTCGGCGGCAACATCAGCGGCAGCTTCGCGATTCGCTGGCGGATGGCGGCATTTTATTTCATCGTCTGGCTGCAACGCTACTTCCCGCTCTGCCCGCGCCACACCCTTGTCGCCCCGAAAGCTACCGAGCAAGAAGCGGCGCTGCGCTCCGCCGCCTAACGATGATGCACATTTCCGATCGGCCGGCCGCGGTCGTTTTCGTCGCTCTTTTTTTCCTCACGAGTTGCGCCACCCTTCGGCACCAACTCGCCGCGCCGACTCCAAGCTGGGCCTCGCGCGTCGGACAACTGCAATATCGCGGCCCGAAAACCTCGCTCATCGGCGAAGTCGTCGTCCGATATTCCGAAGCAGGCGATTTTGAGCTCATCTTCAGCAAAGGCCCGGGCGTGACGCTGCTCACCGTCCGGCAGGATCCGCAGTTCGTGCGGGTGAGCGGTCCCCTCGCCCGTGGTTCGTGGTCCGGTCCGCCTAACGAGGCTCCGCAGCGTCTCCGCGGCTGGACTTCGCTGCGCGCACTTCTGCTGCGTTCGCCTAACGAGCCCTTGATCCACGAAACCATCGGCCGGGACTCCTTCGTTTTCGCGTTCTGAGCGCGTGCGCCCGCCGATGTCGTATTCGAAACTTGTCGCGCGCCTTGTCACCCAGCATCGCGGGCTCGTTTGGCTCGGCGTTGCGCTCGTCGCCGCGCTCAGTTTCGTCGTCCT
>JAICXG010000019.1 GCA_025980625.1 Chthoniobacterales bacterium | reverse complement strand
CCGCGGCGGCCAGCCTGCGCCGGCTGCAAAAACGAGAAAAATCTCCGCGGCGCACGAGCGCTGGCAGCAAACCCTTCGCCTAACCACTGCAGGTCATGCGACCTATTTCGATCAGAGCAACGGCGGCCAGGTCGGGCAAAGGCCCTAGAAGCCAAGCCATCTCATAAATCCAAAAAGCCTGTCATCCCGAGCGAAGTCGAGGGAGCCCGGCCGGCGCGCAAGCTTTAAGGTGACTTCCACGGGATCCTTCGACTCCGCTGCGCTGCGCTCGGGATGACGCGCTATTTATGAGATGGCTTGTAACGACTTTCGCTCGCCGGAATTTCTTCAAACTCGCCGCGTTCGCGATTTTTCCGGCAGCGGTTCCAGGGAAAATATTTCCCGTTCATCGCGATGTAGACGCCGGCCGGCAGCGCCTGGACAAACGAGAGCGCGCTCCCGAGATTGAACAGACCATCCGAGCTGCCGAAGGCCCACGGGATCATCGCGCCGGTCAGGACGATGGTCTTGTTTTCAACGTCGCGCGCGATCGCCGCGGCCGTATCGGTCATCGTGTCGGTGCCGTGCGTGATGACGATGCGGTCCTCCGGCGCTTCGATGCAATATTGGACGATGAGCGCGCGATCGGCCTCGCTCATATCGAGGCTGTCGATCATCATGACCGTGCGGATCGTGACCTCGACCTTCGAGCGCCCGCGGCGGAGCATCTCCGCCAGATGAGTCTCCTTAAAGTAAAGCTGACCCGTGCGTTCGTTGTATTCCTTGTCGAAGGTGCCGCCGGTGACGAGGATTCGAATAGTCATCGAAGGAGTAATATCTGCAACGAAATCGAATCGGCTGAATGGTGAGTTGGAGAGTTAGCGCGGCGGGGTTGCCGCCGGCACTGGAGTCGGGCTTTGCTCGTTAGGCAGGCTTGGGATCGACGGCGTCGGTGAGACGAACGGCGCCGGCGAAGTCGCCGGTGCCACCCTCAGCGCAGGAACATTGGCTTCCCGGATCAAGTGGTTGATCCGGGGCACTTCCTGATCCTTCAGTTGCGCCCAGCTATGCAGCTGTTCCTCGAGTCGCTTGTCGAGCATCTGAAAGACCTCGAGTTGCGGCTCGGTCGGCGCAGCGTCCGCCTCGGTTGTTCGGCTAAAGGTATAAAACTCTTCGTTCAACTGGTTGGGATAAACGAGATTACCTTCCGAGCTTTTCATTTTGACCTGGATGAGCTTTTGCTCGATCCCAGACATCTTGTTCTCCAGATCATCGGCCGCGCTGAGGACCGGCTTGACTGACTCCCCATCGCCGAGACGTTTCCGCAGCGAGGCAATCTCCGATTTAGTATCGCGGATTTCATTGATCGCCTGGTGGAGCTGAGAAAAACGCTCACTTACTTTCATCGCCAGCTCGAAAGAACGACGCATCCCACTCTCCGCGCCTTTGATTCGGGGATCGATCACGAGATGAAGCGGGGCAGTTTCACTTTTGCCGTTCGCCGTGAGTTTAACTTCGTAATCACCCGGCAACGCAAGCGGCCCACGCGGGTTACTGCCGGTATAAAAAGCCCCCGGAGTCTGGATCGGATCGCTATAGCGCAAGTCCCAGGCAAACCGGTTCATTCCTTCCTTCGCCGGAATCGTTTTTGGCGTTTGCACCTGATCCGGCCACTCGGGCGGCTGCTCGTCTGCTTTGTTTTCCTTGCTCGAAAGATGACGCACGAGATTGCCGTGTGAGTCTAGGATGTCGAGAGTTACTTCACCTTCTGGCGCCTGCTTGAAGTAATAATCGATGATCGCGCCCGGCGGCGGGTTAGTTCCGGCGGGCTGACGCGTGTCAATGTCGTCGGGGTAATGCAGACGCACTGCGGTCTGTGGCGCGTAAAGCTTCATATTGCTATGGGCAATCTGGTCATTCACCTGGCGCAGCGGAGTCACGTCATCCAAGACCCAGAAAGAGCGGCCATGAGTCGCGACGACAAGGTCATCATCCTTCACCACCAGATCGTGAATTGGAGAGGTAGGCAGGTTCAATTGCAAAGGTTGCCAGTGTGCGCCGTCATCAAAGGAGACATAGACACCCAGTTCGGTTCCAGCGTAGAGGAGTCCGCGCCGCTGCGGGTCCTCGCGCACGGCGCGGACATAGGCACCCTCGGGGATGCCGTTGGTGATAGCAGTCCAGTTACGACCGGTGTCGTTGGTTTTGAAAATGTAGGGCTTAAAGTCATCGAGCCGGTGGCGATCGACTGCAACATAGGCAATCGCGGGGTCAAAGTGCGACGGGTCAATGAGACTGATGCAGCTCCATTCCGGCATGTTCGGTGTCACGCGTGTCCAGGTTGCTCCGTCATCGGTCGTGACGTGGAGCAGGCCATCGTCCGTTCCGGCCCAAAGCATTCCTTTCTTAAGCGGCGATTCGGCGAGAGCAAAGACGGTGTCGTAATACTCAATGCTGGTGATGTCGTTCTGGATGGGGCCGCCGCTGGGTTTCTGTTTCGTCTTATCGTTGCGTGTCAGGTCCTCGCTAATGGCGGACCAGCTATGGCCCTGGTCAGTGGATTTAAAGACGGCTTCGCCGCCAGTGTAAAGGGTATCGGGATCGTGCGGCGAAATAAGCAAGGGCGAGACCCACTGGAAACGATGTTTCAGATCGGCCGCGCCATGGCCGGAGTTATCCAGCGGCCAGACACTAATATCCTGGTATTGCTCTTTCGATTTATCATAACGGGTGATGTAACCCTCGCTGTTCGAATAGATGATGTGCCAGTCGCGCGGATCGGGAATAACGAAGCCACATTCTCCGTCGCCGGCCTCAAACCAGTCTTCCCTTCCGATCACCCCGTCCTCACCCCGGCTGGCGATGCCAAGGTTGGAGTTATCCTGCTGCGCGCCATAGATATGATAGGGAAAAGCGTTATCGACTGCGACATGATAGAATTGCGCGGTCGGCTGGTTGTTCAACGTTGTCCAAGTCTCCCCGCCGTCGCTTGAGACACTGGCGCCGCCGTCGTTTACGTTTCCGAGCCGCTTCGGGTCCTTTGGATCAATCCAAAGGCCATGATGATCGCCATGGCGGGCCGGGAGGAGCTTAAAACTCTTCCCGCCATCGACCGAGCGGAAGAGACCAGTATTGACAACATAGAGTGTGTCGGGCGCCTGAGGGTCGGCGTAGATTTTGCTGAAATACCAGGCGCGCTGGCGAAAGCGCAGATCGTCGTTGATCTTCTCCCAGTTATCACCACCGTCGTCGGAGCGGAAGATACCACCTTCTTTGGCTTCGATAATGGCGTAAACCCGATCGGAATCAGCGCCTGAGACAGTAACACCAATTCGCCCGAGGACTCCATCAGGCAGGCCGTGACCCTGTAACTGTTGCCAGGTGTCGCCACCGTCCGTCGAACGGTAAAGCCCGCTGCCTTCGCCGCCGCTGGCGAAAAACCAGGGTTGCCGCCGCACCTGGTAGAGAGCGGCGAAAAGTGTGTTTGGGTTATGCGGGTCGAAGACGACGTCGATCGCGCCGGTATTCTCATCCTTACCCAGGACTTTCTTCCAGATCGTTCCTCCGTCGGTCGTGCGATAGATACCCCTTTGTTCGTTAGGTCCAAAGGCATGACCGACTGCCGCGACAAACACGATGTCGCGGTTTTCCGGGTGAACGATGAGCGCGCCGATGTGGCGGCTATCCTTCAAACCGACGTTGCGCCAGTGTTTGCCGCCATCCACTGACTTATAGACGCCGTCGCCGTAAGTGATGTTACCGCGGAGTGCCGCTTCACCCGACCCGGCGTAGATCGTGTTATGATCGTTGGGGGCGACGGCAAGGGCGCCGATCGACGAAGTAGTGTGTTGTTTGTCAAAGATTGGTTTCCAATTCGTGCCACCGTCGGTTGTCTTCCAAACTCCGCCCGCCACCGCGCCGAAGTAGTAAGTGTTTGGCTCGCCAGGAACTCCTTCGATGGCCAGTGCCCGGCCGCCGCGGTAAGGACCAATCTCGCGCCATTGCATGCCGCTCCAGAGCGCGGGATCAAATTGCGGTCTCGCTGTTTCAGTCGTCTTCGCGGCGGTGGAACGAGTATCCGGAGTCGGGCTCGTTGCGGCAGGCTGGGTTCGCCTGGGCGTGCTCTGCGTTCGCGAAGCGGGACTTGGATTGAGTGGGTTGGCTGCGAAGGCTAAGGCCAGACTAAGAGTGAGGCTGGAAAGAAGAGCGCCTGCCAGCAGGGTGCGCCGCCTCACCCAAGGGATGTTTTGCATCGCACATTTTGGAACTGTTCCACCGGCGTTCAACTGGATTTGCGGGCGGTTTGTCCCGGTATTGCCACGACCGGGCCGCGGCCCTGCGCCTCGAGGGTGGCCGTGCGACGGTTGTGATTTTTCACTGTCATCGTAAAATTCGCAGATGCTATCCCGCCGTGGATTCACGCTGATCGAGATCATGATCTCGGTCTTCATTCTTATCCTCCTGCTCCTGGTCGCGCTGCCGAGTATCAGCGGGGTAATGGCAAACCGCCGGCTACAGCGTTCGCTCGACGCAATGAACGCAATCGTGCAGCAAGCCCAGGAGCATAGCCTGAAGGAGCGTCGAACCTACGTGATCGAATGGCAGAAGCGGACCATCATTTTACGCCCGGCGGAAGCGCAGCAGGGTGACTCCGGCGCGCCAATTGCCCGGCTCACGCTCGAGAAGGGCCACGCTTATGTGCTGCGTTTGCCAGCGGCATTGGCGAAAGGCCCGTTCGCCGAATGGACTTTCTGGCCTTCGGGGACTTGTGAGCCGGCGAATATTCAGTTCAAGGGCCCGAACGGCTCCTGGGAAGTAAATTACGAGCCGCTGAGCGCGCGGCCACAGATTGTCCGATATGCGGCAAGGTAAGAAAACGTGCGGCTTCGCGCTTTACGAAGTGCTGATCGGACTGGCGATTTTTGTCGTCGGGGTGTTCGCGCTCGGGCGCTCGGTTGAACATTGCCTGAACGCAAACGGCCTGAGCGAGGATGAGGATCGCGTCCGGCAACTGCTCGCTAATCGGATGGCCGAGATCCAGGCCAGCCCGGTAAATCCCGATGCTTCGCATGAGGACAAGATCGACACTGGTTACGGAGTCGTTAGGCTGCTCGAGAAAGCGACGTCGGAGCAGCTTGAGGAGCCGGATAACACAATCGTGAGCGGGATCACCCGCGTCACTCTCACCGCGCAATGGAAGCGTGCGGGCGTACCGCAAAGCAGACAATTGGTTTTCTATGTTTATCGGGCGGGCTGATCGCAAGGACCAACACGGCGCTTTCACTCTGCTCGAGATCACCCTGGCAATGGCCATCCTCGGCATGATGGCGCTGGCAATTTTTCGATTTGTCAGCGCGAATGTCACGGCGGTGCGGATCTCGACGGAAGAGGGCCGGGCCGACGCCGCTTACGCGAGTCTGGAACGACTCTTAACCGATTTATTCCAGGCACTGCCGCCCGGCCAGGGCACCCTGATGGGCGAGCCTTTCAAATTTGAAGACCGCGCGCGTGATGAGATGACCTGGATTTGCGATGCCGGACCGGGCCTCTTCACCCAGTATGCGGTCGGGCATTATGCGGTGACTCTGCGGCTGCGCCCGATCGAAAACAGCCAGGCAATGGAGTTGGGTGTGCGGCGGGAAGCCGAAGATGACGACACCGACGACGTGCCGGAGAGCAAGGCTTGGGTGCCGTTGCTCACGAATGTCAAGAGCATGGAGATCCGTTACTTCGATCCGCGCCTCAATGCCTGGGTGGATCGTTGGACGGACCGCGGGACGCTGCCGCATCTCGTTCGCCTAACGATCACGCGAATGGGCAGTTCGGCGCCCTGGGAAGCGGTCGTGGCGTTGCGGCGCACGCCATTTTAAGGATGAAACGCGCTGCTGAACACGCCCGCCGCGGTGCGGCCATCCTGCTCGCACTCTGGGCGCTTTTCCTGCTCAGTGCCATGGTCATTGCATGGGCGGTCGATATCAATTCGCGGCTCGATCTGGCCGGCAATTCCAGTCGCGTGCTCGAAGCCGAAGCGATGGCTTCCTCGGGCGCGGAAGTCGCGCTCGCGCCGGAGGTGCAGGCCGGTTCGCCACATCTCCACGGTTCGTTAGGCAAAAACCAGGCCTTCGAGGCGCACATGACAGGTGAAGGCGGGCGGCTCAACCTCTCTTGGATCCTGGCGGCGGAAAACCCGGCGCGCCTCGAAATCCTTAAGAAATATCTCGAAAACAAAGGCATCGACATTAATGAACGCGACCACATGATGGATTGCCTGCTCGATTTTGTGGACCCCGATGATCTCCCTCGGCTCAACGGCGCGGAAGCCGGCCCGGGTTACCAGCCGAAGAATGCGCCGCTCCAGCGCATCGAGGAACTGAAACAGGTGCAAGGGTGGGAGAAATTCACCGCGCAAAAAGATTGGGATCAGGACTTCACCCTCTTCAGCAGCGGCCCGATCGACCTGGCCTGGGCCTCGCGAGACGTCCTGCTTTCGCTGCCCGGTTTCAACGAGCAGATTGTCGATCGCTTCCTTGAGTACCGCCGCGGGGCGGACGGAATCGACGGGACCGAAGACGATCCGAAATTTCAATCGCTTGACGAGGTTCGACTTGCGATTGGATTCACTCCAGATCAATTTGCGCAGCTTTCTGGGCTGATCGGATTTAGAGATCCGGTGATGCGCGTCGTAAGCGTCGGCAAATCCGGCGACGTGACGCGCACGGTCCAAATGATTGTTCGCAAGGTCACCGGCACGCCTCAGATGATTCGTTGGAAGGAATTCTGATATCGAACCCGCATCTGCTCCCGTTTATATAGCGCCCTCCGGCCACGGTTGGAATCTGGTCCGCGCGCGTGGCGACAATGGCAGCTGGGACGTGCGCAATGTAGCCGATCTGAAAGAGGCCGCCGGTTTGCTCCGCACCGGAGACGACATTGTGCTCGCGCTCCCGGTGAATGCCGTGATCGCGCAACGCTTGCGTTTGCCCACGACCGACCTGGGAGATTTCGAAGGGATGGTGCGGTTGCAGGTCGAGAAAGCCTTTCCCTATCCGCCCGAGGAAGTGACGAGCGACTACGAGCTGATCGAAAAAGGGGAGAAAGAAAGCGTCGTCTCCTCGGTCGCGGTGCACAACGCGCGCTTGAACGAGATCGCCGGTCCGCTCCTGCACAGTGGCCACATTCCGCGCCAGGTTACGGTTTACGCGGCGCAGCGCGCGGCCTCGCATGCCGCCGAAGGTCGCGCCCTTATTATTTATCGCGAAGGGGAAAAGCTTGTCTCTGCCATCAGCGAGAATGGGAAACTGAGTTTCACCCGCACGCTTGATGCCGCTGACGAAGCAGAGCTGCAACGCGACCTTCCGCAACTGGCCTTAAGCGCGGAGTTGCAGGGCATCGATACTTCATTTCCCAAGATCCTGCTCGATGAGAATTGTCTGCCGCTGCGCGACGCCATTGAGCGCATCCTTGCCCAGCGTCCCGACCTGATGGGAACGGAGGCGCCGCCGGCCAGGGTGAAGCTCAACCTCGCGCCGGAGGCATGGCGCAAACAGCGCGCTGCATTCGTTAGGCAAAGGGAATGGCGTCGACGCGCACTTTGGGCCGGCGGAATTTATGTCGGGCTCTTTTTGCTCTTCGCGCTCTATGTTGGCGTCATTCGTTTCCAGGTCGGCCATCTGCAAAAACTGATCTCGCGCGACGCGCCCAAGGTCGAGTTCATCAAGAGCACGGAAGCGGATTGGAAAGCGCTCGCCCCCGCGATCGACCCACACTATTACCCGATCGAGCTGCTGCTCCATCTCTTCGAGAGCCTGCCGAACCGCGACGTACGCATCACCGTTTACGAGCAATCGGCGCGCAACATCTCGGTTCAGGGCGAGGCGCCTTCGGCTGCGCTCGCCTACCAATTTGGCGAGCAGGTGAAGAAGAATCCCGGGCTGAAGGATTTTACTTTCACTCTCGGGACGCCGCGGATTTTGCCTAACGATCACGCGCAGTTTCGCCTCGAGGGGAAAACCAAATGACACCGCGCTGGCTCGCCCGAATGAATCAGCGCGAACGCCTGCTCGCGCTGATCGTGGCAGGGATTTTGTTCGTCCTCATCAACATCTTTATCTGGAGCGCTATCCTCGGGATGAGCGCGGGGGCGCGCGCCGCTTACGCTGAGGAGCGTGCAACGCGCGAAGAACAGAAGGTTTATCTCTCCGAGGAAAAGATGTGGCAGAAACGAGCCGACTGGCTGAAAAAACACCAGCCGAGTTCAAGCAATCCCGCCGAAGCTTCCTCCCTCCTCACCTTTGTGAAAGAAATCGCCGGCCGCTATAACGTGCAGATCGAAAACCCGCAGATCGGGCCGGTCGAGAGAACGCCCTCGCACGCCTCGGTCTCGGCCACTTTCGAAACCAAAAGCGGCTGGGAACCGCTCGTCCATTTGCTTTACGATGCGCAGATGCCGGACGCTTTTATTGTGTTTGAAAACGTCAACTTGATGGTCGACGCGAGCGACCCGACAATCATGCAAGGGCGCTTCAAGATCGCGAAATGGTTTGCGCCTAACGGAAAGAAATCATGAAACCGAATCCCCTCTTTTATCTTGTCGTCGCTCCATTCCTTTGCCTAACGACAAGCTCCTGGGCGAAAGACGATTTACCGAAGCGAGAGCCCTTTTCCCACTACGAGGCGATGGTAAAACGCTCGCCTTTTACGATTGCCAGCGCCGGCGCACCGGTCGGTGCGACGCCGGATTTTGCAAAAAATCTCTACGTCGCCAATGCCGCACACTCGACCGAGGGCGACTACGTGACGATCGCTTCCACCGTCGACAAGAACGTGAAGGAATACCTGAATACCCGCGAAACGATCGACGGCTACTCCGTTTCCAACATCGAGTGGTCGGACCGGGTCGGGGAAACGAAAGTGACCATCAGCAAGGACGGCCAGTTCGCGACTCTCACCTTCAACGAAGCGCTGCTGAGCCAGGCGCTGCCCACCCAGCCGGTGGCGCAACCGCCGCCGCAAGTGCCGATGCGTCCGCCCATCCCACCGCAGCGCAATGCGGGTATTCCAACACCGATCCAGCGCCCGATGCCCGTGCCACACATCCCGACGCCGCCACCGCACACCCGCGGGACGATTCGGCGCCAGCAGCAGCGGCAGCCTAACATCCAGCAGCGGCGGCCTAATATCCAGCAGCCGCAGCAGAAGGACGATGACGAGTCCGACCTGGACGCCCCCTGAACGAGGCGTTGGTCAGGCGCATTCGTTAGGCGCTTTGCAACGCCCGCCGCAACTTTCCGGTCCAAGCTCCTAGGAGCCGCCCCAGTCGTCGTCCGGCGTATCCGGTTTGCGATCCGGACCGGCCGAAAACAGATCATAGCCGGCGGGGTTTTTTTGCCCGGGATTGCGGTAGATATATGGGTTATTCCACGGGTCCTTTGGCATCTCCTTGAATAGTTGATACCAGCGCTGCGGCTGCGGCTCGCTGCTTGGCTGGACAACCAGCGCCTGGAGACCCTGATCGGTCGTGGGATAAAAGCCATTCATGCTCTCGTAGAGCTTGAGCTGGGTCGAGATGCTCTGCACATCGGCCGCGACCCGGTTGTGCCGGGCATACTCGACGTTGCCGCCGAGCTTGTATATCGCCGCGCCCATGAGCAAGGCGATGATCGTCACCACGATCATGATCTCGAGCAGGGTGAAGCCACTTTGTCGATTGATTCGCATAGGTCAATTGCGCCGGGGTTACTTCAATGGCTCGAGCAGGTAATCGGATTTGTCCCAGAGGTATTTCAACTGGATCTGCGTTTCCCTGATTGCCGAGGCGGAAGTTCCGGCGCCTGCCAGAATGATCACATCATTCGTCCCGGCCTTCAACAGCGAGGCGGGGACGATCTTCTGCGCCCGGATCCAGCCGGTGTACTGGAACTTCATCGTCTCGAGGAGCGAAAGCGAAAGGCCGCGATAACCCGGATCGGCCAGGTCGGGCAGGACAAGTGAAGCGGCACCAATGTCTTCGCCATTGACGTAAACTTCCGGCGCCGCCTCGATTTGCGGGCTCGCCACTTCGAAGGTGAGAAGGGCGATGAGCGGCTCGGCTTCGAGCCCAAAGCGAAACGCGGCGCCGTTCTGCATGCTCGAGCCCATCGGAATCACCTCGGCGGTGAGCGGTGCGGTCACCGTCCCGAAAACTTCCGCGTCATTCTCATCCGACTTCAAGGGCGCGGGGCCGTCAAAAGGATCGGCCGGTAATTTCTCGCGCTGGGCGTGCATCGGCTGCATCACCTGGCTCGTCCTCATCCAGTCGAGGTAGGCGCCGCGGATGGAACGGCCGTTGCCGGGCACCTCGACGTCGATCGCGCTCACCCCGATCATCGGCACGATCGTGCTCGAAGAAGTGGCGAGGCCGCTTTTCTGCCCTAACGAGCCCGAGCGCAGGACCTGCGTGCCCGATTCATCCCACGCGACCAGTTCCGGCTGCTCCCCAGGCAGATCGTCGAAGAAGAGGCGGAAGAGAAGAATCTGGCAGTTGTCGTTAGGCCGGCGCAGACGCATGCGGAAAATACTTTTCGAAAGCACGTCGCCGTTCTTCTTTGCCGGAACGAATGAGACCGATTCTACCCACGGCGGCGCCTCCTGCACTTTGGAATGGGTCGCGCTGCTCTGGCGCAAATCCAACCAGGCGCTCTCCGGTGCGGCTGCTGCCGACTGACTCGGCTTAAGCACCTGCGTGCCTGCGGGCGGCAACGCCTCCTGGGCAAAGACGGAAACGCCTGCGCAGGCAACGACGAGCGCGCAGGCGACGGAGCGGAAAACCATTTCGCCGGCGAGATTAAATTAGTGCGGCCGCAACTGCAAGCTTTGCGTCATCGTAAAGACCGCATCGAGAATGCTGTAGACGACAAAACCGACAATAACCGCAATAATCACGATGATCACCGGCGGGATCAGCGCCGAGATGATGTTGACCGTGCGATCCAGCTCCCGCTCGTAGACATCTGCAATCGTCTGCATCGTCTGCGCGAAGTGGCCGGTCTGCTCGCCCACCGCCATCATGTCGGTGAAGAGATCTGGGAAGAGCTGTTCGCGCGCGAGCGCGCTCGAGAGATTAGCGCCATCGATCACCGCCTTGCGCACATCGCGTAATTTCGCTTCGAGATATTTGTTCGCCGCGATTTCCGTCACGAGATCGAGCGCGCGGAGCAGCGGGATACCGTTCTCCATTAACGTGCCTAACGTTCGCGAAAACTGCGCGTAATACTGGTGCCGCCGGACGCGCCCGTAGCCCGGAATGAAAAGCCGAAATCGGTCCCACGTCAGCCGTCCCTCTTCGCTCGCGACGAAGGCGCGGAACGCCACCATCACCCCAATGGCGATGAGGATGAAAAGCCACCAGTAACCGGTGATAAGATGATGGATGCCGAGCAACAGACGGGTCGCGACCGGCAACGTTCCGCCCGTCTCCGACATGAAGTTGGTCAGTTGCGGCACCATGAAGGTGATGAAAATCACGATCAGGGCGGAGCCGGCCACGGCCAGGAATGCGGGATAAATCAGCGCCTGTTGCACCCGGTCGCGCAGGTTTTTTTCCTGCATCAAATGGTCCACCAATCGAGTGAGAATATCGGGCAACGCGCCGCTCGCTTCGCCCGCGCCTACCATGTTGACGTAGAGCGGCGCAAAAATTCGCGGGAAATCGCGCAGCGCCTGCGAGAAGCTGCGCCCGTCGATCAGCGCCTGGTGCAGGGTGCTCGTCATCTGCTGGACGCGCGGATGTTTCAGCCGTTTTTCGAGGACCCCGAGGCTCTCGTCCAATGTCATCCCGGCCTGCAAAAGATGACCCAACTGCTCCGTGAAGATGAGCAACTGCCCGTGCGGAATTTTTAATTGCTGTGCCGGCGGCGTGGTCGCCGCGGCCGCTTTGCCGTCGCGCGCCTGTGGCGTGGCGTTGATCGCGTCGACGCGGATGGGGACGCAGTCTTGTTCTTCGATCTGCCGGATGGCGACGGCTCGATCGGTCACATTGAGCACGCCTTCGACCAGGCCGCCCTGGGCATTGCGCGCGCGATAGGAAAATTGCGGCATCGGTATTGGAGAAAATTCCGCAGAAACTACCGCGCCAGCTTTACCGCGTCCAATCGGCTGAAGTCAGGAAGCGAGAAAAACGTCGAGGGAAACCGCGAGATGCGGGAACTCACGCAGAATCTGTCGATTGGCGCTGATGAGGGGCGCGCCCTGTTCACGCGCGACGGCGACAAATTCGCAGTCGTAGGCGGTGCAGGAGGAAGCCGCGACAAGATCCATCACAGTGCGCGACGAAACTTGGCGCTCGTGCTGGCGAAGCTGCCTTTCCGCGCGCTGCAGCAATTCAATCGCGTCGGCGATAATGATGACGCGTTGGCGAACGGCGCCGGCGAGGGCGTTGCGAAACTCCGAGCGCCAGAGGGGTGGGACGAGCCATACCGGGTCGCGTTGCGCCAGCGCCTCCGCCTGCGCGGAACGGGGAGACGGCAGCCAGTAATAACAGAGGATGTGGGTGTCGACGGCGATCACCTGCGACGGCCTGCGATTTTCCAGGCTTGGATCTCCTCCGGCGTGACCTGACGTGTGAATTTGCGGCGCATTTCGCGCGCTTCCGCGATCAGTTTTTGCGCGTCGAGCGGGGCCGTGTTGCTCGTGGCAATTTGCAAGGTGGCAATCACTTCTTTGTTTAGACTGCGATGATGCGCCTTGGCCCGGCTCTTCAATGCGCGATGCAAATCGCGCGGGATGTTTTTCAAAGTGATGTTCGGCATGGCGGCACCATGAAGACACCAGAATGGTTGTCAATCTTTGGAATCATTTACAGGGACCGAAAGCATGAGTTCTGATTACGCACGGATCTCCCTCGCCAGCGATCGCACCATCGCGGTCTCGGAGTACGGCTCAAAGACCGGTGAGCCGGTCTTCTTCTGCCACGGCTGGCCAAGCTCGCGCACAATGGCGGAACTGACCGATACGGCAGCGCGCGAGTTGAATCTTCGTATTATTTCGCCCGATCGACCCGGGATCAGAAATTCTTCACTGCACCCCGAACGCAAGTTGCTCGACTGGCCCCCGCTTTTGGCGGAACTCGCCGACAAAATGCACTTCGATCACTTTCGTATCCTCGGCGTTTCTGGCGGCGCGCCCTACACGCTCGCGGCTGCGTGGGCCATGTCGGAACGCGTGCGCGCGGTCGCGGTCGTAAGCGGCGCGCCGCCGCTGGCTGATCTCGACAATCGCAGCGGCTTGCTTGTCCTTTATCGCTGGTTGCTCTTTTTCTACCCGCGCCATCGTGAGTTGTTGCGCTACTCATTTCACGCCGTGCGGCCGTTGCTTTCGATGAAAGTGCCGTTCCGTTTTCGGCCGTTGTTGCTCAAGCTTCTTCAGCCCTGCGATGCCAATGTCCTGCGCGATATCGCCGCGTTCGAGGCTTGCTTTGAGAGTCAGCGGCAAGCATGGCGCGCCTCGGCCGAAGGCCTGCTGGTCGATGCGGAGATTTACGCCCGGCCGTGGGGATTTCCGCTCGAAGAGATCACCGTCCCGGTTCGTCTTTGGCACGGGAAAAAGGACCGCAGTTTTCACTGGACGCTCGCCGACTCGTTAGGCAAGCGGATTCCAAACTGCGCGGCGCGCATGGTGGAAGGAGAGGGACACTATTCGTTGCCGATTCGTCACATGCACGAAATCCTGGCCGACTTAAAATCTATCTGAAGGGCGCTTTTCGCTGTCCCTCGGCGTAGAAGTAGCTCAATTCATCGCGTGCAAGATTTCACCGGAAGCGCCATTCAGGATCAGCCGATCCGGCGCACGCCCCATATCCCACCCGGCTTCGACGCTCGCATCCGGCAATTGGTCGCAGACTGGGGAATCCAGAAATCGCCCGAGCTGATCGAGGAGCTGATCATCACCGTGCTCAAAATGGGAAGCGACAGAATGGGCACCGGCGACCTCAAGCTGGTGAATCGCTCGCTCAAAGAGCTGCGCTACGCCGCCAAGATTTTTGCGCCCTACCGCGACGTGCGCAAAGTCGTCATTTTTGGTTCGGCGCGGACTGCGCCTGACGAGCCGGTCGCGCGCCTCGCGGAAGAATTTGGCCGGCAGATGGTCGCCCATCAATTCATGGTCATCACCGGTGGCGGTGACGGGATCATGGGCGCGGCGCAGCGCGGGGCCGGACGCGAGAACAGCTTCGGACTCAACATTCGTCTGCCCTTCGAGCAACGCGCGAACGAGATCATCCACGGCGACCCGAAGCTGATTAACTTCAACTACTTCTTCGCTCGCAAATTGAACTTTGTGAAGGAAACACACGCTTTTGCGCTTTTCCCCGGCGGCTTCGGCACGATGGACGAATGCTTCGAAGCACTCACCCTCATGCAAACAGGAAAGGCACTCATCATTCCGATCGTGCTGATCGATTCGCCTAACGGCAGGTACTGGGAAACGTGGATGCGATTCCTGACCGACCATCTGCTCAAGCAGGGGCTGATCTCGGAGGAAGATTTCAATTTCATCAAGATCGCGCACAACGTCGACGAGGCGGTGAGCGAGATTCTGCTTTTCTACAAGAACTTCGATTCCTCGCGCTGGGTTGGTTCGCAGCTCGTCTATCGCATTCATCGGCCGCTCACAAGCGCGGCGCTGGCAAATCTCAACGAGCGCTTCGCCGGCGTCCTGCGCGAGGGCGAAATTGTGCAAAGCGGGCCGTTGCCGCAGGAGCGCAATCAGCCTGAGCTGGCCCATCTGCCGCGGATAATCTTCACGCCTCACCGTCACGAGTTCGGGCGTTTCCGCCAATTGATCGACGCGATCAACCTCGCGGAAACGACCTGACCGTACCGAGCGCAGCGGAACGGAGGCGAGGGAGTCCTGGGAAGTTAGCTTAGAGCTCACGCAAGGCCTTGCGCGACTCCGCTCCACTCTGCTCGGCATGACGGCACAGTCGTTAGGCTATTTCGTCAAGCAGCCGGCCGCTCGGTCTTTTCCACGATGTAGTCGTGGATCGAGTTCACGGTTTGCAGCGCTTTACCTGCGACTTCGGAATTCGGAACCCCGACGCCGAAGGTTTTCTCCATGCTCACGACCAACTCGAGCGCGTCGATTGAGTCGAGCCCCAGCCCGGACGCGCCGAAAAGAGGCAGGTCATCCGCAATCTCATTGGCTGGCGTCGGGAGCATGAGATTCTTGACCAGCATTTCTTTGATTCGGGTGCGGAGATCGGGATCGTGCATCGTTAGGAATTTTTCGGGCGATACGGTTAGACGAAAAGGCGGCTCATGTCATTGACAAATCCGCGAATTTCTTAGCGGAATCCGTGCCCGCCAGACCGGCGGCAAAAAACCGGCGACGAATGCAGCTTTAGACTTCGTGCGTCCTTTGTTCTTCCGGGACGGATTCGGGCCGGACCGGCGGAACTTCCCGTGCAGTCGGCGCGTTGTCGATCCGCGGCACAGTCGCATCGGGCTGCCGGGTGTCGGGCTGGGCCGGCGGAGTTTTCCCGGCGTTGTGCAATTCGTCGGTAAACTCGTCCTTCGCCTTCTGGAATTCACGCACCGCTTGTCCCATCCCCTTGGCCAGCTCGGGCAACTTCTTCGCACCGAAAAGCACGAGGATGATCAAGAGGATGATGATCAGGTCCGGGCCGCCAAAGTTGGACAACAAGGCGAGCAGATTCATAACGAGAACGAACATCGGACGATCTCCCCGGCTTGCAAGCCCTTTCCCTTAGGAGTTACACGGGGTGCCGCCGGGTCTCGCCCCTTATGCGCTCGTTAGGCGCATCGTCTAGGGCAGGTAAACCTCCGTGCTGGACAAGGACGTGGGGCCGAATCCGCCGACCGCGATCACTGAGGCATCCGGCAAAAGAGCCGCTCCGTGCCCGTAGCGTGCCTGTGTCAGGTTTGCAGTTTCTAGCCAGCTACTGCTCACGGGATCGAATAGTTCTGCCGTTGCGGTGGAGTCGAATCGATTGCTCACGGCGCCGGCGGCGACCAGTACCTGGCCGCTCGGTAAAAGCGTTGCGGTATGCCGGAAGCGGCCGTGATTGAGACTGTGAATCGTTCTCCACTTGCGAGTGGCTGGGTCGTACAGTTCCGCCGTCTTCAAAGCCTGCTGCCGGCCGTCGCCTGAGAAACCGGAACCTCCGGCGACCAAGACTTGGCCGTCGGCCAAGAGGGTCGCGGTATGGAATTGCCGGGCAGCCCTCATGGGTTTGGCCGATCTCCACTTTTCAGTAGAAGGATCAAAGATCTCAGCGGTCGCCACGGCACGACTCGTCGCGTCGGCGCCTCCCGCGATCAGAACGGTGCCGTCGTCAAGCAAAGTCGCAGTGTGGTCAAAGCGTGTGCCGCTCGCGCTTCGGGTGGAACTCCAGTTGTCGGTCGCGGGGTCGAAGATTTCCGCACCGTCGGTTCCAAGTCCGCCGGTAACCAAGACTCGTCCATCCGCCAGGAGCGTCGCGGTGTTTCCCACAAAGCGTTCTTGCACCATATCCCCCGTAAACGACCAAGTCGCCGTGGCAGGATCGAAGATCTCCGCCGGAACATATGTCGCGCCTCCACCGGTGACGAGCACCCGCCCGTCGTTCAAGAGGGTCTGCGTATGGTTGTCCCGACCAATGATCAAACTGCCAGTGGGTGACCACGTGCCCGTCATCGGGTCGTAGATTTCAGCCGTGTTCAATGCATCTGGAGACGAAAAGCCACCCGACACCAGGATGCGTCCATCCATGAGAGGAGAAATCCCGCAGTTGGCCCGGGGCGAAGTCAGATCTCCGGTGGGCACCCAGGCAGCATCTGGCCTTTCTGGGACGGTCACTGGGTCAGTGTCGTTAGTCCCGGCGCCACATGGCTGGAAGAACGAAGCGACAAGACCGAAACAAATCAAGGCTGCGATGAACCCGGGATTCCGCGCGGAGCGACTTGGTCGGTGAATGAAGGAAGGATTAATGGGAGCCATGCGACATGGCTTACGACGGGCGGCGTCTGCCAGTCAAGCACAAATTTCGTTCCGTGGCTTGGGTTAATCTGAGGGTAGGATCTCAGTTAGTCGATCGCATCTTTCTCTCACGTGCCAGCTACACGTCATAATACATCTGGAACTCATACGGATGCGGCCGGAGCCGGAGCGAATCGTACTCCTTTTGCTTCATCTCGATCCAGTTGTTGATGAAGTCGGCATTGAACACATCGCCGCGCAGCAAAAACGCGTGGTCGTTTTCCAGCGCCGCGATCGCGCCGCCTAACGAATCGGGAACACTCGGCACTTCTGCCAATTCTTCCGGCGGCAGTTCGTAGAGATTCTTGTCGAGCGGATCGCCCGGATCGATCCGGTTCTGGATTCCGTCGAGGCCCGCGAGGAGGAGGGCGGCGAATGCCACATACGGGTTGGCCGCCGCGTCCGGGGTCCGAAATTCAATCCGTTTCGATTTCGGATTCGCCGAATAGGTTGGAATCCGGATCGCGGCAGACCGGTTCCGCGCCGAGTAAGCAAGATTGACCGGCGCCTCGAATCCCGGCACGAGCCGCTTGTAGCTGTTCGTGGTCGGATTCGTTATGCAAGTGAGCGCCGGCGCATGCTTGAGAATGCCGCCGATGAAAAAGAGTGCCATGTCGCTCAAGCCCGCGTAGCCGTTCCCGGCAAAGAGCGGCTTGTCATCTTTCCAGAGCGACATGTGGGTGTGCATGCCCGAGCCGTTATCGCCGAAGAGCGGCTTCGGCATGAACGTCACGGTCTTGTTGTGTTTCCGGGCGACGTTGCGGACGATGTATTTGTAGTACTGAAGGTGGTCGCCCATCGTCTTGAGCGGCGCGAAGCGAATGTCGATCTCCGCCTGGCCAGCGGTCGCGACCTCGTGATGCTGGCGCTCGATCGGGATACCGGCCTTCTCCAACTCGAGGCACATCTCGTTGCGGATGTCCTGGAGCGTGTCCGCCGGTGCGACCGGGAAATAGCCTTCCTTCGGGCGGATCTTGTATCCGAGGTTGGGCCCTTCCTCGCGCGCACTGTTCCAATGCCCTTCCACGCTCTCGACGAGGTGGAAAGAACTATTGCCGCTCGTGCTGAAACGTACGTCATCGAAAATGAAAAACTCCGCTTCCGGCCCGAAGAACGCGGTATCAGCAATCCCGGTGCTTTGCAGATAAGCCTCCGCTTTTTCGGCGAGTCCGCGCGGATCGCGGCTATAGGGCTCGCGCGTGATTGGTTCGACGATCGTGCAGATCAGGCTGAGCGTCGGCTCGGCGTTAAAGATGTCGATCCAGGCCGTCGCCGGATCAGGAATTACGAGCATGTCGGAGGCATTGATCGCTTTCCAGCCGCGGATGCTTGAGCCGTCAAAGCCGAGGCCTTCGGTGAAAATATCCTCGTTGTACTCGGTCAACGTGGTGGTGAAATGCTGCCAGGCGCCGGGCAGATCGGTGAACTTGAAATCCACGAGTTTGACCTCGTGGTCCTTGATCATTTTGGAAACATCGGATGGAGTTTTTTGGTTAGGCATTGGTGGCGAGTGAGTGAACGTTGAGGTGTTGAAGAGTTGAAGCGTTGAAGCGGAATCGGCGCATTCCACTTCAACGCTTCAGCACTTTATCGCTGCAACGATCAAACCGCTTTCTCGCCGATCTCCTCTGTGCGGATGCGCACCGCATGTTCTACCGGCAAGACGAACACTTTCCCGTCACCGATCTTGCCCGTCTTGGCCGCGCTCACCACCACGCTCACCGCCTTTTCCACCATCTCGTCCGCGAGCACCACCTCTACCTTTACCTTCGGCAAAAAATCGACCGTGTATTCGCTCCCGCGATAGATCTCGGTATGCCCTTTCTGGCGTCCAAACCCCTTCACCTCCGTCACTGTCATCCCCTCGATCCCGAGCTCGGCCAGTGCTTCTTTCACTTCCTCGAGTTTGAACGGTTTGATGATCGCTTCGAGTTTTTTCATGGGCGTTACAGTGGTCGCGTCGAACGGATTTTCAATCGCACTCGCAGAAGAAAATCAAGATCGCCGACACAGCGCAAGCGCCGAATTTTTCCGGCCGCAATTCGCGCAAGCGCAGAAGCGCGGTTGGCTCCGCTGATCGGGGACAGCGGCTTGCCTCGTTCAGAGTTCCGCCGCATATCCTCGGTATGCTCCGGTTTCAAATCGCCTTTACGATTGTGGCTTTCGCTTGCGCAAGCGCGCTTGCGGCGGAGAAGGAGAACCAGATGAAATTCGGAATGGTAATTCACGGCGGCGCCGGGACGATCGAGCGCGGCGAAATGACGCCGCCAAAGGAGCAAGCGTATCGCGCTGGGCTCGAACAGGCGCTCAAAGCCGGTTATGTCGTGCTGGAGCGCGGCGCTTCCAGCCTCGATGCGGTCGAAGCCGCCGTTCGTGTGCTCGAGGACAACCCGCTTTTTAATGCTGGCAAGGGCGCCGTCTTCACCCATCAAGGCACGAATGAACTCGACGCCTCGATCATGGATGGAAAGACGCTCAATGCCGGCGCGGTCGCGGCCGTGCAGCACATTCGCAATCCGATTTCGCTCGCCCGGCTGGTCATGGAAAAATCGCCGCACGTGATGCTGGTGGGCGAGGGGGCGGAAGCGTTTGGCAAACAGATGGGCGTGCCTTTTGTCGATCAAAAATACTTCTACACGGAGGAGCGCTGGCAAGCCTTGCAAAAGGCCAAAGCGAGTCCCACGCCTGTAAGCGACAAGGATCGGCACGGCACGGTCGGCGCCGTCGCACTCGACAAAGCCGGCAATCTCGCGGCCGCTACTTCAACCGGCGGGATAACTAACAAACAATTCGGGCGTGTCGGCGACTCACCGATCATCGGCGCCGGCACTTATGCGAATAACGAAACCTGTGCCGTCTCCTGCACCGGCGACGGCGAGTATTTCATCCGCATCGATGTCGCCCACGATGTCTCGGCAATGATGCAATATCGCAAGATGCCGGTGAAAGAAGCAGCCCAGGCCGCCATCGCGAAGGTTGGCAAGCTAGGGGGCGGCGGCGGGCTGATCGCGATCGACCGGAACGGTCACTTTGCGATGCCTTTCAATACTTCAGGCATGTATCGCGGCCATGTCGGCCCGGACGGAAAGATCCAGATCGAGATCTACCGTTAGCCACCTGACTCACTCTACGATGTCGAGCGTCGCCTTTTGTCCGTGGCGCCCTGCGGCGCTGGAGAGGAGGGCGCGAATCGAGCGAATTGTTTGCCCGTTGCGGCCGATTATTCGGCCGACATCGCTCTGCCGCATCTGCAACCGAAACACCGTCATCCGGCCGCGCGGGATTTCCGAGAGCATGATTTCATCGGGAAACTCGACCAATTGGCGAATGACGAACTCGAGAAACTGTCTCACGCCGGCAGTTTAAAGGCGAGCGCATGCTTGTGCAATCCCAGAGTCTCGGGGGG
>JAICXG010000096.1 GCA_025980625.1 Chthoniobacterales bacterium | reverse complement strand
TCGTATTCGATGTCGTAGGTTCCCTTTGAGTAAAAGGCGCGTTCGGCATCCGGCACGGTGAGGACATGCAGCTTCTCGCGCCGGAGGCCGATGTTCTCGTAGAATCGGAGCCGTTCCTCGAGCCAGTAATCGAGCAGCGCCATCCCCTGCTCCGGCCGGCAGAAGTATTCCAGCTCCATCTGTTCAAATTCGCGTGAGCGAAAGATGTAATTGCGGGGATTGATCTCGTTGCGAAAGGCTTTTCCGATCTGCGCGATGCCGAAGGGCAACCTCTTGCGCGAAGTGTCGAGCACGTTCTTGAACTGAACGAAAATCGACTGCGCCGTCTCAGGCCGCAGATAGGCAATCGCGTCGGGCTCGGCCGAGGCGCCGACCTGAGTGGAAAACATGAGATTGAAAGGACGCGGCTCGGTTAAGTCCTTGCCGCCGCAATTTGGACACTGCCTGACACCATGCTTCTCCGCCAACTGGTCGGCACGCAACCGCGCTTTGCAGGTGCGGCAATCCACCATCGGATCGCTGAAGGTGTCTTCGTGTCCACTCGCCTTTAGGACGGCGCGATGAGTCAGGATCGCGCCATCCATTCCGACGACGTCGTCGCGCTCGTGCACCATCACGCGCCACCAGTAATCCTTCAGGTTGCGCTTCAGCTCGACCCCGAGCGGGCCGTAATCCCAGACGCCATTGAGCCCACCGTAGATCTCGCTTGCCTGAAAGATGAACCCGCGCCGTTTGCAGAGGCTGACGATTTTTTCCATCCGCTGCGAATCGTTAGGCGTCACGCGCAGGAATCCAATTTAGAAGCGAGCAAACGAGGAGGGAATCAGGAAAAGAGGAACGCAGGAAAAGCAAATATGTCCTCGTCTTCCCTTCCTGCTTTTCTGCTTTCCTGATTCATCTGACCTTTTCCGGCTTCCTGGTTTCCGAATGAATCTGTCGGCTTAGTTCGCGACCGTGATCTCGGTTTTGACCGAGTGTGCGATGAAACAGTTCTCGTGCGCCAAATGGTGCATCTCTGCGATGTCCTTTTCGCTCGGCTGATTGTCGCCGGAAAATTTTAACTTCGGATGGAGCTCGAGGCGTGTGATCGCAAGCTTGCCCTCGGCGTTCTTCTCCATGTGGCCGACCGCGTGGTCGACATATTCGTCGAGCAGGAATTTTTTCTTACAGGCGAAGGCGAGAAAAGTGAGCATGTGGCAACTGGAAAGCGCGGCGATGAAGGCTTCTTCGGGGTCGACGAGCTTGGGATTGCCGAGGTAAGCCGGGGCGGAGGTGGCCTGCATTTCGTGGCCCCCATCGAAGCTCCAGGTGTGATCGCGGTTATAGGTCTGGTACTGAAAATCGGGCGTGGCCCGCCTCCAGGTAAGCGTCATTGTGTGTTCGGACATTCCTGTAGATAAATCCCGGGTCGCGATTGGCAAGCAAGCGCTTTTCCTCGGGTCCGGTGGAACAATTCCTGCAGTGCAGGAGGCTGGCCGCCGCTGCTGACCAGCGCCGCCATAACTTTATGACCCACGACGATCTGCAATCTCTTCTCAGCGTGATGCTGCAAAGCGGCGAAGGGCTTTCCGATTGCCTTTTCCTACCGGGTAAACCGCCGCTCGTCGAGCAGCACGGCCGCTTACAGGAATTGCCGATGGAGCAACCCGAGGCAGTGCTGCAACCGGCACACGTCGAAGCGATCGCCAACCTGCTCCTGGACGGAAACGAACGACTCCAGGCCGACCTGCGGAACCTCGGTTCCTGCGACACGAGCTATGCCCTCACCGGCGTGGCGCGATTCCGCACCAACATTTTTCGGCAGAACGGCCGGATGGGGATCGTGATGCGCAAGCTGCAATCGCAGGTGCCGACAATCGAGTCGTTAGGGTTACCGCCCATCTTCCAGCAGATGGTGACGGAGAAGAACGGGATCATTTTTGTCACCGGCAGCACCGGCAGCGGAAAGACCACAACCCAGGCCGCGCTCCTGAACGAGATTAACCAGACGGCGGAGGTCCACGTCGTCACGCTCGAGGACCCAATTGAATTCCTTCATCCGCTGGGCAAGGCCGCCTTCAGTCAGCGCGAACTGGGGAAGGATTTCCCTGATTTCGCCACGGGACTCCGCGCCGCGCTGCGGCAGGCACCGAAGGTCATCCTCATCGGTGAGGTGCGCGATCGCGAGACGATGGAAATCGCCCTAACCGCTTCCGAAACCGGCCACCTTGTCTTTTGCACGCTGCACACGATCAACGCCGGGCAAAGCGTGAACCGCATCCTCGGCCTCTTCACGACCGACGAAGAGAAACAAATCCGCGAGCGTCTCGCTGATACCCTGCGTTACATCGTGAGCCAGCGCCTTGTAAACAAACGCGATGGCGGACGGCTCCTCGTCACAGAAATCATGGGCAGCAGCCTGCGCACACGCGAGACACTCCTCTACGGCGAGAGCGATGCGCGCACATTTCAGGAGATCATCGAGGCCGGCATCACGATGGGCTGGCACAGCTTCGACCAATCGCTCATGCAAGCGTTCGAGCAGGATCTGATTTCGGACGAAACCGCCCTCCTTTTTTGCACCCACAAAAATAAGATGCGCCGCGACCTTGAGATGGCGAAAAAACTCCGCGATCCGATCGACGACGAACCTTCCGGCCTTCGCATGGCTGCCTTGTAACAATGAAAAACCAAAATGACGAAACTCTGCGGCAGGAGCTCCGCCTCGCGCAGCTGGAGATAAAGATGTTGCGCGAGCAGCTCCTTAAATCAGTCGAGGACGTGCAGAGCGCACGCCAGGAACTGGAGCAACTCTCAGGCAAACCGAAGGTGTGCACGGCGCCGACACCGTCCACGCCAGCCGCGCCGGCAAGAAATGTGATCGTGCGGTTGCCACAGAAAAAAATTGCGGCTGGAAACGGTTCGGCGCGGCCAATCGGACGCCCGCGGGTCCTCTATGTCGAAGACAGTGAGCCGAATTTTCGCCTGATGGAAAACATCCTGCGCGACCGGCCGAATGCCGACCTGGTCTGGGCCGAGACCGGCCAGAAAGCGCTCGATCTGGTGCACGAAAAAACGCCCAACCTGGTTCTGCTTGATCTGGATTTGCCGGATATTCACGGCAGCAAACTGCTCGAAACCCTGCAAGCCGAACCCGCCACCGCCGATACGCCGGTGATCGTGATTAGCGCTGATGCCACCGCCAGCCAGATCGAACGCATGCTCAGTGCCGGCGCGCGCAATTACCTGACGAAGCCTTTCGAGATTCGCCGTTTCCTCTGCATGTTCGACGAAATCCTGTCCCCCGTTCCGGCTTAACAGAATCAGGTGGCTCTGCCACGCCGACGGACATCACGATTGTTCGTTAGGCAAGCAACTTTCAGAGCCCGGCGTCGGCCACGATCTCCATTTGCCCGCGCGGCCCCTTCCAACGATGATGCGCTCCTGATGGAGCAACCCCGTTTGCTGGCCTGGATACCTGCGTCGCTCCAGACCCGGCGAATCCTTCTCGGCCTGACGCTGCTCGCCCTTCTCGCCGGCGGCCTTGCCCTGCGTCGTTATACCTGGACCGAAACGAAGCATCTCCGTTTCCAGCGCGACATCGTGAACGCATTCTACTGGGGCACGCAGACACTGGCCGAAGGTCATAGTCTCCTCCCCCGGGCCCAGAAGGATTCCTGGCGTGTTTTTGCCCGCGGCTACCTCAGCCTCTACGACCGGGTCGAAAATGACGCCTACGAGAACAACTACTATCTCGATTATCCGCCGCTCCGGCTGCTCGCGATGTCGATCTGGGCGAAGGAGGTGCGGGCGAAATTTCCCGGCGCGGAAGATGGCACCCCCGAATACGTCGAGCCGCTCCTGATCGTGAACGACATCGTCGAGTTGCTCACGGCCGTCGCGATTTTTTTCCTCGTTAGGCTGGGGGTGCGACGCGCTTCCGGCGCGACCGATTCCGGTTTGCTGCACCGGCTGCCGCCCGCCGAGCGCGGGTGGGTCTGCGGCTTACTCGCAGCGAGCATCGCCTGGCTCGAGCCATCGCTCATTCTCGATGCGCATGCCTGGCCGCAATGGGACAGCTGGATTTTGCCCTTCTATCTTTTCGCCGCGCTCGCTGCCCTAACGAACCGCTGGTTTTGGTGTGGTTGCCTGCTCGCGCTCGGCGGGATGTTTAAGGGCCAGCTTCTTTTCGTCGCGCCTTTTTTTATTTTCTGGCCGCTTTGGCAAAGGCGCTGGACCCGCGCGGGACGCGTGCTGGCTGGTTTCACTGCCACGGCTGCGCTCGTGGCTTCGCCATGGCTGCTTCGCGGACCGGTGGTTTGGGCGATAATTACGGGAATTCTTGTCGCTGCAGCGATGATTTTCTCGCGGTTTCAAATTCGGCAGCCGTGGGCTTGGGCAGCCGGTCTGGCAGGTGTCGCAACTTTCGCCGCCGGGGCATTGGACGATGGCAGCTTTGCCTGGCTGAAGATCGGTTTTCTCTATGGAAGCGAACGTTACCCGTACCTCTTCATCAGCTCCTGCTACAATCTTCCTTCGCTTCTCGCTTATTCGAGTCTTTCTCTCAAAACACCGTTTTGGACGCCGCATCTCGGGTCGTTTCAGTTCGCCTTCACACTCCAGTGGACACTGCGCGTGGTTTACCTCTGCGCTCTCGCCTTGTGCGCTCTGGGCGCCGCCCGGCATGCTCGCCGACGCGACCCACGGCTCCTGATCGCCATCGCCGCGCCCTGGCTGGTGATGTTCGCGCTCCTCCCGCAAATGCACGAGCGCTACCTGCTCTGGGGTGCGGTCGTCAGCGCCGTCGCCCTCGGGGTAAGCGCGCGCCTGACAACACTTCATTTCCTTTTTTCCATCATGAGCGCGACCATGATCACCCAGGTGCTGTTGATGGACAAAAAGCTCGGACCCACCCTGTCAACAATCGACTTCCTCGAGCGCACCCGCCCAATCCCCTCGTGCGTGCTGCTCGTGTGCGTGGCGCTGTATGTGCGCGAGGTCGTGTCGAATCGCGCACCGCATTTCCGGAGTCCTCGCCAACGGCAGGTCGGGCGGCCGGCCGAAAGCTCGGTTTCCTTGGCGGTCGAGCAGGTCTGAGAGAGCGGTCGCGAGCAGGTTCAAAAAAGTTGCCCGACGTGAGGAACGGGCTCAATCTGGCGACGCGCGATTTCCGGCGCGATTAGCTCAGTGGTAGAGCGCTTGCTTCACACGCAAGAAGTCGCAGGTTCGAACCCTGCATCGCGCACCAGCTAGTTTCCGAACTGGAATTCCGTCTGTTGAAAATGCGGGCGGGTCGAGGCCGCGAGGCGCAGCCGGAGCGCGCGCAGCCGGGCCAGGCCGCGCGGCACCCGGCGGGGTTGCGGCCACTGAAACGGTGCATTGGTCAGACGGCGGTTGAAGCGATGATTGGTTGTCATGCCGCAAGCTGCACGAGCAGGTCGGACATTGGTTGTCCGACAGATGAAGTTTTTTAAAATTTATTTTCTCCCGTGGCTGAACCGGCAAAATTTCATCACAGCGTTTACGTCATCCTGCTCGACAACGCGGTCCTGAAACATCGCTCGATCCTGCGCCTCAATCCGAAGCGCAAACCGGCAAAACCGTCCGTCTACGTCGGCATGACCGGGCTGCCGGTGGAAGATCGATTCGAAAATCATCGCCATGGCTACAAGTCGGCCTGGGTCGTTCGGAAGTACGGGGTGCGGTTAATGCCCGAGCTCTACGAGCATCTTAATCCCATGCCGTTCGAGGCCGCCGCGCAGATGGAAAAGGATCTCGCGGAAGATCTCCGCCGCGAGGGTTACACCGTGACCGGCGGCACCTGAACGCTCCGCTCGCCCGCCGCAGAAAGGTTCGCCTTCCTCCGTCCGGATACCCCGGTTATAAATGCGCTCAACGGATACGCGCCTAACGAGTGGAAAATTTCTTCTTCCAGCCGCAAACCCGGAACGAACCCGTCTCCCTCAGCGCGCCGCGGAAATTCCATTTTCGTCTGCCGGGATATTCTCCGACCCCGCTGCACGACGCGCCGGAGATCGCCCGCTCCCTCGGCATTCGCCAATTGCTGATTAAGGACGAGTCACGCCGCTTTGGTCTGCCGGCGTTTAAGATTCTGGGCGCTTCCTGGGCGATTTATCGGGCGCTGCAGGATCGACACGGCGGTTCGGTTGAGCCCTGGCACAATCTGCAGGAATTAGAGCGAAAGTTCGCGCCGCTGGGGCCATTGCGCCTAACGACTGCGACCGACGGAAACCACGGCCGCGCCGTCGCTCACGTCGCCAGATTGTTCGGATTCGGTGCCCGCATTTATGTCCCGGCCGGAACGGTGCAGGCGCGGATTGACGGGATTGCGAGCGAAGGTGCCGAGGTCAAAGTTATCGACGGCACTTACGACGAGGCGGTCGCGCGCGCGGCGCTCGATGCCGGTGAGCGTTGCCTCGTTATCTCCGACACTTCCTGGCCCGGTTACGAAGAGATTCCGCGGCGGGTGATGGAAGGTTATTCCACAATCTTCTCCGAGATTGACGACGAACTCAGCCGGCGCGGGCAGGAAGCACCGAATTTGATCGCGGTCCAATTCGGCGTTGGCGCGCTCGCGGCCGCGGTCGTTAGGCACGATTGGCGCGACCCTCGCCCCAGGTTTCTCAGCGTCGAAACGCTCCGCGCCGCCTGTGCCCTGGCGTCGATTGTCGCGGATAAGATCGTGAGTGTTCCCGGCCCGCACGATTCAATCATGGCCGGTCTCAACTGCGGTCGCGTCTCACTCCTCGCGTGGCCGATCGTCTCACGCGGCATCGACGCATTCATCGCCATCTCAGATGAGCGGGCAATCGAAGCAATGCGGATTCTCGCTCGTGCCGGGATCGTTGCCGGCGAGACCGGGGCAGCGGGTTTGGCTGGCCTCATCGAACTGCTCAACGGCCCCGGCAATCTCGAACGCCGCACGCTTCTCCAGCTCGACCACCGCACCCGCGCCTTGATCATTATCACCGAGGGAGCAACGGATCCGGAAGCCTATCGCCAGATTGTCGGCCGCGATCCAGGTCAGGTTTTCACCGCCCCGCCGCCAGGCGCTGTAAGCTCAGCCTAACGAGGTCTTCCGCGCTCGGGATTTGCCGGCCGCTCTGCTGCACGTCGCGCACCGCCTTGTGCGCGTCGACTTGTTTGTAGCCGAGCGCGATCAACGCGAGCACCGCTTCGTTTGCCTGCTCCTCTTCGGGAGTCGGGGCATGCGCGCCGCTCGCCACTTCCCAGGCGGCGGCGACACCGAGTTTGTCTTTCAGCTCGAGCACGATGCGCTCGGCCGTTTTCTTGCCCAACCCGCTGATCTTAGCGAGTGACACGACGTCCGAGTTCACGACCGCGCTTTTGAAAGTGCTGACGCTCATTCCGCTTAAGACCGCCAGCGCCAGCTTCGGCCCAATTCCGCTCACGTGGTTGACCAGCAGACGGAAAAGATCGCGCTCCCCCGCGGTCATGAAGCCGTAAAGGATCTGCGCGTCCTCACGCACGTGGAGATGGGTGAGGATCTGCACGGTTTGTCCCGGCGCGGGCAATTTATCGTAACTCGAGAGCGGGATAAAAATCTCGTAACCGACACCGCCGACATCGACGATCGCCTGGGTCGGGAGCGCGCTCGTTAGGCGACCGTGCAGAAACGTGATCATGTGTTTTTCAAGATGAGTGTAAGATCGACCCAGCGGCCTTTCGCAATGTCGAAACCGCGGGTGGAAAACTTTCGATAGCCGCTCGGCAGGTTCGGGTAAAGCCGATCCGCCAGTGTGCTCGGCAAAACTACGAAGTGCGGGCCGGGGCCGGCGAGGAACGGCGGAATCTGCTCCGGCTGCAAAGTCGCGACGTCGCGGTTATCCTCGCGATTGTAGTGGAGAAAACCGCGCACGCGGCTGCGGAATTTCCAGACGAGACTCGGGGCGTCAAAATCGTAGGCGGCGAAATCCATTTGCGGCTGGAGATAGGGCTTTGCTTTTTCGAATAGCGCCGAGGAAGGAAAGGAAGGCGCGATCAGCGGAAAACCTACGAGTGCGACCGCGAGCATCGCAGCTGCCGTCGCGATCGAGCAGCCGCGCAGCATCCGCTCGCTTGCGCCGCTCGCGAACCATTGCCTAACGAGCAAAAGAGAGAGAAGCGGAAAAGCCGGCAGGATGTAGTGCGGCAGTTTTGTTTTTACGAAGGAAAAAATCACCACGATGACCGCGATCCCGGCGATGAGAAAAAGATCGAGCGGATCGCGTTTTCTCCAGAGCCGGCGCGCCAGCCACGGCAGTTTCACCGACCACGGCGCGAAGCTGATGAAGACAGTGACAAAGTAAAACGGGAGGGAAAGCAGGCCGCTCAAAATGGAAGCGCCCCCGTGACCCTGCATCGTGCCAAACGAACGCCCAACCACATGCCGGCCAAGCCCGACGGCGAGAAATTCTCCCTGTGTGCGGACCAGCGCGGGCACTCCCCAGAGCGCGACGAGCGCGAGCGTGAGAAGCACTCCCCTAACGAAAAGAAAACGCCGGGAAAAAAATGGAACCGGCTGAAACCAACGAAAAACCAGGACCGTGCCTAATGGCATCCAGCCGATCGGACCTTTGGCGAGAAACGCGAAAGCGAGCGCCAGATAAAATAGCCACCACCAGCCGCGCAAGCCGCCTGACCTAACGACCACGCTGCGCCAACTCCCGCCGAATCGGTCGCGCACCAATTCGTGGCCCGCCCAGTGCGCCAGGGTCATGAAAAGCACCAGCCACATGTCCGCGACCGCGGCTTTGGCGTGAATGAAAGTCTGGAGACAGAGCGTGAAAACGATCGCGGCCCAAAATCCAACCCGTGCCAGCTGGAGGCGCGCGCCCCAGGCAAAGATCACGACCGCCGTGAGCGCCGCCGCGATCGCACTCGGGAAGCGCGCGGCAAAGGCATTTTCTCCAAAGATCCGAAAGCTCGCGACCTGCGCCCAATAGGTCAGGGGCGGCTTGTCGAAGCGATAACGATTGTTGAAATACGGCACCACAAAATCGCCGCGCTCAATCATCTCCCGCGAAGCCTCGGCAAAGCGCGGCTCGTCCCGATCAACCAATGGCAGCGCCCACGTGCCGGCGAGGTGAAAAGCGAGGCAGCCGCAAAAGAGCGCGAAGAAATTGCGAGTTGCAGGTTGCAAGAGAGCGATTCAAAGATGGCATGCGCCGAAACTCAACCGGCAAATTCCTGATGCAGAAAATCGCGCCGGTCTGGAAATGGATTTTTCTCCTCACGCTCGCGATCGGCGCGATCGTGCTCGCGTTTCATTTCGACGGCGCGGTTCGTCATTGGATCGCGCAGCATCCGAATCGCACAGCAAAAGAGGTGATGCGGAATGTCAGCCATTACGGCGACTGGCCCGAGCACGTCATCGCGGGATTGCTCGTGATTGCGATTGCGGCGATGCGCCGGAGCAAACGCTGGGTGCACATTGGCCTAACGATGATCATCGCCTGCGCCCTCGCCGGGATCGCGGCCCGCGGAATTAAGATCGCGACTGGCCGGGCCCGGCCTTCGGTCAAACATGAACTCGGCTGGAACGGGCTGCGCTTCAATTCGAAATACAATTCCTTCCCAAGTGGTCACACCGCGGCAACAACGGCGTTTTTCGGTGTCCTGTTCTTCGCCAACCGCCGCCTCGCGCTCGCGCTTCTCCCGATTCCGCTCGCGATCGCTTTCTCGCGCATGTATGTCGCGGCGCATTACCTTTCGGATGTCGTCGCCGCCGCCGTGCTCGGAATTTTTTGCGCCTGGCTCTGCGCGCGCTGGCGCCCGCCGCCGATTGGTAATCGCCAATCGTAAAATGAGGAATTGAAGTGGCGGAGGGGGTGGGATTCGAACCCACGAGGGCTTGCGCCCTGCCGGTTTTCAAGACCGGAGCCATCAACCACTCGACCACCCCTCCGGAAATCGCGCCGCTATTTTCTAACGCGATT
>JAICXG010000339.1 GCA_025980625.1 Chthoniobacterales bacterium | reverse complement strand
CTGCTTTCCTGTTTTCCTGATTCATTCTGTTTTTAGCGCCGGAAATCCGTCACCCGCGCCCCGTGCTCGACGTATTTGTGCTCGAACTCGGAGGCGAGCTCGGCCGCGAAGTTATCCATCTCGACGATCATCCCGCGGATGCTAGTGACCAAAAAGTTGTAGCCAAACATCGCCGGGATCGCGACGCAGAGCGCGGTCACAGTCGTGATAAGCGCACCGGAAACCCCGGGCGCCATCGCGGTTAGGTTCGCCGAGCCGGCTTCAGCCACGCCGGTGAAGGTGTCCATCACGCCCCAGACCGTGCCTAACAATCCCAAAAATGGCGCCCCGCTCACCGCCGTCGCGAGCAGGATCATCTGCGATTCGAGGTTGAGCGCGGTCTCACCGACGGCGCGTTCCATGGCCGCGTTGACCGCGTGCATTTGCGCGGGCGTGATCTTGTCCGCGATCTCGAGCCGGGCGCGAAAAGTCTCATCGATCTCCGGGGAGCCGAGGAGATGAAAAGTCAATTCGTCGCAACCGGCGCGATAAACCTGAAAAACCGGCGAGCCGGGGAAACGCGCGCCTGATTCAAACAAACGCAACGGCTGCCGATCCTGCCGAAACGCGGCCAGGAAACGGCCGGTCTGTTTCCGCGCGAACTGCACGACGCGCAGTTTCGTCACCATCACCGACCAGCTGAAGATCGAGGCGATCGCTAGGAGCAGGAGCACGAGCTTGCCCGCGACCGTCGCGTGTTCGAAGGAGAAGACGAGCCCGCCGCTGGCCAGAAAGCCGGGGAAGATCAGGTCCGTCATTCCGTGATCAAGTAATAGCGGAACTCGCGCGAAACGAAAGCGCGGAAGTTAGCCATCCCTGGCTGACTCGGCGAGCTGTCAGGCTGGAAGCCTGACTTCCGGTTTCGCCGCTGCATGCCGGTTGCGAATTTTGCCGATAATGATGAAGGCGAGACCGATCGCGATCAGAAAAAAGGAAAAGAATTGCCCGCGCGTGAACCCGGCGATGAGCGAGGCATCCGGCTCGCGGAAGTATTCCACCACGATCCGGAAGATCGCGTAACAGACAAAGAAGAGACCGGTGAGGACGCCGTCAGGTTGGCGGGTGCGCGTCCGCACAAACCAGAGGATGGCAAAGAGAACGACGCCTTCGAGAAAAGCCTCGTAGAGCTGCGAAGGATGGCGCGGCGTGAGGATGGAGCGCAGCATTTCGCGCAGGCGCGGCTCGTTAGGCAAGGCATTCACGATCGCTTCCGGAGTCGTTAGGCTGGGATCGATCCGCTGCGCGGCCGCGACCGCCCGCTCGGCCTCGGCGACATTGGCCGGGTCGAGCAGTTCCTTGGGAAAAAGCATGGCCCAGGGGAGATTCGTTAGGCGACCGTAGAGCTCGCCGTTGATGAAGTTGGCGCAGCGCCCAAAGAACAAACCGATCGGAGCCACGACGACAAGATTATCGCCCAGGTTCATCCAGGAAATCTTGTGCCGCCAGGCGTACCAGTAGGTGAACACAATGAGGCCAATCATGCCGCCGTGGCTCGACATCCCGCCTTCCCAGACGCGAACAATCGAGAGCGGATCGCGCAACATTTCCGGCCGATAAAAGAAAACGTAACCCAGTCGCCCGCCGAGCATGACGCCGAAGAGCGCCGCCCAGGTGATGAAGTCGCCGACTTGCTCCGGACGCAGTTGCGTGTAGCCACGTTTTGCCAGCAGGCGCAGCAGCAAAAAACCGCAGAGAAAGGCGAGGACGTAGGCCATGCCGTACCAGCGCGGGCCGAAATTTCCCCAAATCCGGAAGATGAACGGATTCAGATCGTGCAGATAATAGGCGAGCATTGGGCGCGCGAAGTTGCGCGAGATCGCGCGAAGCGGCAAGCGCCCCGCGAACGTTAGGCGCGGAAAGCTTCTCTGGCCGCGGACCCCTGCGCCAGCACTTCGCGCAAAAATGGCGCCGTCCGGCTGAGGCGATTTTTCGCCACCTGCTCGGGCGTACCGGCGACGACGATTTCTCCGCCTAACGAGCCGGCCTCGGGACCGATATCGAGCACGTAATCGGCTTCCGCGATCACGCTCAGGTTGTGCTCGATCACGATCACGGTGTCGCCTTCGTCGACCAGGCGATGAAGAACATTGAGGAGCAACTCCACGTCCGCCATGTGCAATCCGATGGTCGGCTCCTCGAGCAGATAAAGAGTCGATTTTGGTTTGCGCATTTTGCGCAGGCGTTCGTTTGCCGATCGGCTCGCGCCGCGCGTCAGCCTGGTGGCGAGCTTAAGCCGTTGCGCTTCGCCGCCGCTCAGGGTCGGGCTCGGCTGTCCAAGCTTGAGATAACCGAGGCCGGTCTCGACTAACAATGAAAGCGGGCGCGCGATCTTTGGATTGGCGGCGAAAAACTTCGCCGCCTGCGCGATCGTCATTTCCATCACGTCGCCTATGCTGCGCTCGCGATAGAGTACCTCGAGGGTCTGCGGGTTGTAGCGTTTCCCGTCGCAATCTTCGCAAGGCACGTAGGTGTTTGGGAGGAAACTCATCTCGAGCTTGATCTCGCCCTGGCCGGCGCAGGTCTCGCAGCGGCCGCCGT
>JAICXG010000054.1 GCA_025980625.1 Chthoniobacterales bacterium | reverse complement strand
GCAGGTTCATCCGGGTGAATCCAAACCCGCGCGCCAGCGCCTCGATCAACGTCAGGACGACCGTCGCGAGAAAGCCGTCGAGGACCCACTGCGGCCAATCTATCATGATTTCTTTTCCACTTTGGACCGGCGCTCGCCGCTCTCACCTTTGGCCGCGGCAATGGCATAGGCAACATTGATCACTCCCACGTGAGTATAAGCCTGCGGGAAATTTCCGAGTGCAGCGCCCGTCTCCGGTTCGATCTCTTCCGCAAACAAGCCAACGTCGTTCCCGTAACGCAACATGCGCGCAAGGTTTTCCTCCGCGCCCTCGAGGTCGCCGCCGCGCGCCTGGTTCTCGATCGCCCAAAAGGAACAAATCCCAAAGGCGCCTTCGCTCGAGGGAAGGCCGTCGCTGCCTTCCGGGTAACGCCGCAGCAAGACGCCATTGCCGAGCCGCTCCTGGATCAGCCGGCGTGTCCCGATCATCCGCGGGTTGGCTGCTTCGATGTAACTGTAGAGCGGAAGGAGAAGCAGGCTGGCGTCGACTTCCCTGCCTCCAAACTCGCTCACGTAAGCGCCGAGCTCGCGATTGAATCCTTGCGATTCGATCACTTGCTTCAATTCACTTCGGTTCCGCTCAAATCGTTCCCGCGGCACACTGAGCAGACCGCACTTGTCCAGCGCCAGGAGATGATCGAGCGCAACCCAGCACATCACTTTTGAGAGGGTGTTGTGGCGGTTGCCGCCGCGCAGCTCCCAAATCCCGCGGTCGGGTTCTGTCCAGCAGCGGCAGACGGTTTCGCCAAAGCCGAGGAGCGCCCTGGCAGTATCGTGGTCGAGCGACTCGGCATGTTGCAATATGCGAAAAGCGGCGTGAATGAGCGCACCGTAAGTGTCGAGTTGGAGTTGGTCGCGAGCGCCATTACCCACGCGCACCGGCTTCGAGTTGCTGTAACCGGAGAGATGATCGAGGTCTTCTTCGTCGGGAACTTTTCGGCCGTAAACATCGTACATGACACGCAACTTCGGCCAGGTGAGCCGGGTGGTGTGCAGGAGCCAGGAAAGAAAAGCATCGGCGTCTTCCTCATAACCGAGGTCGATCATCGCGCGAATTGTCATCGAGGCGTCGCGCAACCAGCAGTAGCGATAATCCCAGTTGCGTCCGGCGCCGATCCATTCCGGCAGCGAAGTGGTGGGCGCGGCGACGACCGCGCCGGAGGGCGCGAAGACCATCAGCTTGAGAGTGAGCGCGCTGCGGATGACCTGTTCGCGGAAAGGTCCTTTGTAACGGCAGCGCTTCGACCAACGCTCCCACCATTCGAGCGTCGCCGCGAGCCGTGCCGCCGCCGTTTTCCCGAGTGGCGGAAGCACCGAAGGCGCTTCCCGATTGTAAGCGAGCGCGGAAAAGCGAACCTCGCCTTGCCGAAGTCGCTCGCGCCCGAAGAGGCCCGGCTCGTTCTGCCGTACTCCATGCGCAATCTCGCTCCGAATGATGAGCGACTGGCGGCCGGCCTCAAACACCCAGCCGCAGCGACCATGCTCGCGCGGCTGCGGTATTTGCCGCGCATAGTCAAACCGTGGATCGCATAGCAGCTCGATCTCCACTTCGCCGCGAGTGCATTCGATGTGGCGAATGATCTCGTACTCCGGCCAAAGATTATGCCTTTTCTCCGGCTCAGCAGCGACCGGGACAAAGTCGGTGAGCAACGCTTCGCCCGTGTCGGTCTCGAAGCGCGTCTCCAGAACCACCGTCTCGCCGACATAACGGCGCCGGACTCGGCGAACCTGCCGCGGGCAGATCTGGAATCGGCCGCCGCGCACCGGATCGAGGATGGCCGCGAAAATCGACGCGCTATCGAAGCGCGGCAGGCAGAGCCAATCCATCGAGCCGTTGCTGCCGATCAGCGCGGCCGACCGACTGTTGCCGATGATCGCGTAATCCTGGATCGGGAGTGAGGAGTTGTTCCCGGCCGGTTCAGGATCATTTGCCATCATTGCCGCGAACAACTTACTCGCCGTGACGGAGCTTGCCGGAAAGACTCAACCAGCGGCTCGCCCACGTTGCCGCATGCGGCAAAGCCACCCGAGCGCCGACCAGTCGTGAAACCATTCCTGAAGCCGTCGGCTGCAATCCTTCTCTTTGCATCCGCGTAAGGCACTTTCGCAGGCCTGCTCGACGCTGCGGCCTTTGCCTAACGAACAAAGGATGGCGAACGGCGCCGGCTCGAGCCGTTTGTAGTAAAGCATGTTTTGATGGCGATGAACCGCGAGATAAATGCGCTCGCGTTTCGGCAATCGGATGCGCCGTTTCCGCTTCTTCGCTCGCGGCATGGAATCAAAGGTATTGCTCGCTTCGTCGCGCAGTATGTCGGCTTCGCGCTTTTTTACGGCGAGAAGGAACTTGTCGACCGCATAATTGAGCTCGAGGAGGGAAAGATACGGCTGCAAACGCAGGCGCAGTTTTGCCGCCGGCGTGTCGAGCACATCATCGGGCCTAAGCGGCGGCGCGGCGGCTTCGTCAAAGGCCAGCACCTGAGCCCATTCGAAACGCGCCATGTCGAGCGCCAGCTCCTCGTTAGGCGTGACCCAGTGCGGTTCCTCGCGCAAAAACTTTTCCAGGTGCCGGCCCAAATTCCGCAGGGTGAAAGAGGTGGAGGGATACTTCGCCAGGTAAGCGGTCGCCAGCCGGCCGAATTTCCTTTCGCCCAGGATAGCGCGCAGGCCGGGGTAATCGTCGTAAAGGCAATCGAGGACGCGGAACCAGTAAACGCGATTGTAGATCTCGAGGCGGTCGAATGAACTCAGCCGGTCGTTAGGCTTGATGAACTCGGAAGCGACCGCGCTCGTTAGGCGGCCGTCCAGCCAGCGCGGCTGCATTCGGTCACGCGACGTCAGCGGGCGAAATACGGCCGATGCCATCAGCCTTTGCAGCTCCCTGAGCTGGGCACGCGACGCGACAGGATTGCTGTCGTCAGGCCGGGACGGTTTCGAGTTCTTTCTCGACAAACTGGTTCGCCTTCAGCGCCTCGTTGTGCACTTCGCCGAAACTCGGGATGCGATCGTCCCACTCCAGCAGGGTCGCGGTCTTGCCGACGAGCTCGAGCGCGTGGGCATACATTTTCCAAACCGGGTCACGCACCGGATGATCATGAGTGTCGAGAATGTATTTTTCAAATTTGGAATGGCCCGCGATGTGGATCTGACCGACCCGATGATGCGGGACATTGTTCAGGTATTCATAGGGATCGAAATTGTGGTTCTGCGAGGAGACATAAATGTTGTTCACGTCGAGCAAAATTCCGCAGTCGGCCCGCTCCACCACTTCCGACAGGAATTCCCACTCCGTCATCTCGCTGGCGTGGAACTCGGCGTAGCTGCTCACGTTCTCGACGCAGATCGGCACCTCTAGAAAATCGCGCGCGGCGCGGATATTCGCCGCCGTCGCCTTCGCCGCTGTGAAGGTGTAGGGCATGGGGAGCAAATCGTGGGTGTAGCGCCCGTCGACACTCCCCCAGCAGAGATGATCGCTCAGCCAGGGCGTGTTCGTTCGCCTAACGAGCCGTTTGAGCTTCTTCAGGTGCTCGCGATTCAAGCGATCGGCCGAGCCGAAATACATCGCGACGCCGTGCTGCACGACGCGGTATTGCTCGAGAATCTGGTCGAGCACTTCGAGCGGCCGTCCACCATCAACCATGAAATTTTCCGAGATGATCTCGAACCAGTCGACGACCGGTTTCTTCTCCAGGATGTGGCGGTAATGCGGCACGCGCAGCCCAATGCCGATCCCGAGCTCGGTGAAATTATTGAACCGATTTGCCGGCATCACGCCGATGGGCTCGGCGTCGGCATCGCGACATCGGTTCGGCAGCCGCCTTTTCCTTTGCAGGAATTTTTGCCTCTGCAGCCGTTGTCGCCGCTGTGACATCCGCCCTTGCCTTTGCAGGAGTTCTGTCCCCGGCAGGAGTGGACATCTTTCTGGTTCTGGTCGTCGGACATTTGCTTGAGCGAGAGGCCCGCCCGGCTGGAAAGATTGGCGGCCTGCGCCTGGACGGCGAAGGACCCGCTGATCAGCCCGGCAATCGCCGCGCCCGCGAGGATGGATTTTGATTTCATGTGTTTCTGACTGATGGCTCGGACGCAAGAATGCGAAATTTATTCCCGCGCACCAGATTTTTTTCGCGACCAGGCCAGAGCCAGGGGACAGCCTCTCATCGCGAGTGGCTCCAAGGGGAGCAAGCCTCTGGAGTCCGCCTGCCCTAACGAACTGTTTTCAAAGGTTGATTCCCTAGCGCGAGGGCTCGTAGTCTTCGGGAGGCGACTGGGCCGATTGCGCGCGAGGCTCTTCCTGCCGGCGCTCGCCGTGCTCGCTACGCTCTCGCTCGCGCCCACGACCGCCGCGGCCACCGCGCCGATCGCCACGGTCGCCGCGATGTCCGCCGTCATATGAGCGATGTTCGCGCTGCGTTTCGCCGCCGTCGACATTTTCGGCGTCGGCCATCGGCGTGCCGGTCTCGACTTCGCCGCGTTCTTTGAGCGCGGCTTTGCGCGAAAGTTTCACCCGGCCCTTGTCGTCGATGCCGATGCATTTCACCCAGATCATTTCGCCGACCTTGGCGACATCTTCGACGCGCCGGACACGGAAGTCGGCCAGCTCCGAGACGTGCACGAGGCCGTCCTTGCCCGGGAAAACTTCGACGAACGCGCCGAATTCTTTGATCGAAACCACGCGGCCGTGATAGGTCTCGCCGACTTCGATTTCCTTCGTCATGCCGCCGATGATTTCCTTCGCCCGCGCCATGCTCTCGCCGCTCGTGGCGTAAATGTGGACCGAGCCATCGTCCTCGATGTTAATCTCCGCACCGGTCTCGGCCACGATGCCCTTGATCGTCTTGCCGCCCGGTCCGATGAGCGCGCCGATCTTTTCCGGATTGATCTTAATCGTCTCGATCCGGGGCGCGTATTTGCTCAACTCCGGCCGTGGCTCGGCGAGTGTGCCGGCCATGATCTCGAGAATCTTTACCCGCGCGTCTTTCGCGCGCTGGATCGCTTCGCCCAGAATTTTGTGGCTGATGCCGGGGAGTTTCAGATCGAGCTGAAATCCGGTGACGCCGTCCTTGGTTCCGCAGAGTTTGAAATCCATGTCGCCGAAATGATCTTCGGCGCCGATGATGTCGGTCAGCAGGTTGTAACGCTTCAGGTTGCCGGCTTCGTCGTTCTCCGTCACGAGCCCGACGGAAATGCCCGCGACCGGGGTCTTGATCGGAACGCCCGCGTCCATTAGAGCGAGCATGCCGGAGCAAACGCTCGCCATGGAAGTCGAGCCGTTGGACTCCATCACTTCGCTCGTGATGCGAATGGCGTAACGGAAATCTTCTTCCTTTGGCACAACCGGTTCGACCGAGCGCTCGGCCAACGCGCCATGCCCGATCTCGCGCCGGCTCGCGCCACCGAAGCGGCCGGTCTCACCGACACTGAAGGGCGGAAAGTTGTAGTGCAGAATGAAACGCTTGGATTGCTCGCCGCCGCCATAGGCATCGATCATTTGCGCTTCTTCGATTGGCGCGAGCGTGGCCAGGGCCATCGCCTGGGTTTCTCCGCGCTGGAAAATCGCCGAGCCATGTGCCCGAGGCAGAACGCCAACTTCGCAACTGATCGGGCGAAGGTCTTCATAACCGCGACCATCGACGCGTTTCTGTTTGTCGAGAATGTTGCTCCGGAATGATTTCTTCTGGACGTAATCGAACGCCTGGTTGATCGCGAATTTGTCCGCCTCGGGAAATTTCTCGAGCACCGCCGCCTTCACTTCTTCGCGCAAATCGTTGACCGCTTTGCTGCGCGCGACTTTTCCTTCGCTGTAAAGCGCGGCCTCGATGCGATCGCCCGCGACGCGGTCGGCGATCTCGAGCATTTCAGGATTCACTTCCATCAGCGGCATCTCGCGTTTCGGCTTGCCGGCTTGGGCCGCCAACTCCTTCTGTATGCGGATCATTTCCTTCGCATGCCCATGGGCGAACTCGAGCGAGCGAATGAATTCATCTTCCGGCAGCTGATCGGCTGCGCCTTCGATCATAATAATGTCATTCTCAGTCCCGACGTAGATGAGATCGAGATCACTCTGCTCGCGCTGGTCGTGCGTCGGGTTGGCAATGAATTCACCATTCACCCGCCCGATGCGCACCGCACCGATCGGTCCCTTGAACGGAATGTCGGATACACAAAGCGCCGCGGAGGCGCCGTTGATCGCGAGAATGTCGGGATCGTTCTGGCCATCGGCGCTGAGCAAAATGCTGATGACCTGCGTGTCGTAAAGATAGCCGGACGGAAAGAGCGGCCGCAATGGTCGATCGGTCATGCGCGAAGTGAGGGTTTCTTTTTCGCTCGGACGACCTTCGCGCTTGAAATAACCGCCGGGGAATTTTCCGACCGCGGCGGCCTTTTCTCGATAATCGACGGTGAGCGGGAAGAAGTCCTGGCCTTCCTTGATGGCGGTGGCCGAAACGGCGCTCGTCAGAACGATGGTTTCGCCGCAGGAGACGATGACCGAGCCGTCGGCGAGCTTGGCAATCTTGCCGGTTTCAATAGTGATTTGTGTGGACCCGATTTGGGTCGTGACCTTGTTTTGCATTTTTGGATTTCTAGATTTGCGAAATCCAGGCCGGTCACCCTGATTGTAGGTCTTAATCCCGCGGCCGCGGGACTAAGACCTATACTCAAGGTGCACAGACGGCCTGGTCGCCGGTTGTGTGTTTGTTTCGTGAATGGCGCTGGCAGCACGCGATAAACGCGAGCGACGCCGGAAGTTTTCTGCGCTTACTTGCGTAGATTTAGCTTCTCGATGACCTGCTTGTAGCGATCGTTTTTCGATCGACTGAGGTAATCGAGCAGACTGCGGCGCGTAGCGACCATCTTAAGAAGTCCCCGACGCGACGAATGATCCTTGGCGTGACTCTTGAGGTGCTCGGTCAGCGCCGCGATCCGGCGGGTCAGGCGCGCGACTTGCACGTCGGCGCTCCCCGTATCCTTCTCGTGGAGCTGGAACTCCTTCATGTCCATCGTGTCACTGCTTTCTGCCATAAACGAAGCGCTCACTGTAGATGAACTTCGCCCAATCGCAAGTGGGGAGCTGGCTCATCCGCCGGGATGAGGCGGCCCGCGCCCAAAGGGTCGGGGCACGTTTTGGGAGTTGGGTATGCGCACAACATCCAGACCGTAGACGGTCTCGCGATGCCGGCGATTATACCGGCCCACGGCGTTGTTGATCGAAACGGAAGCGGCTTGCGCCCGCGCGACGAGCGAGCCGGGATTGACCCGCAGCTCGAGGGAAAGCTCCGCCCAAGTCTGCGTTCTTGAGCGCATTCGCAGGATTTTGGCAAAGCTGTTGCCGCTGCCGATCGCGAGCGAATCCGCCACAAGCAGCTCGGCATAACTCAGCCCGGTCTCGGCGTGTTGCGCTTTCAGCGTCGCGATTGAGACACCGGTCTGCCACGAAACGGCCGCCGCGACCATATCGACTCCCGCGACCCGCTTATCGCTTTGGGCATCCAGGCCGTCGATCGCCCGACGAAACGGCAGGTTCTCGCCTGTCATCGTTTTCGCATGAAGCCGCGTCAGCCCGGGGTTGGGCTCTTTGGGAGAAGTGTAATCCCAGTTTTGCGCCCAGCTCCGGCTGCCAGCGAGCAGTGTGAAAATCCCGAACAACCCCGCGATCCAGCGCCTCGCTTGCACGCAGCGATTGTAACGTCCCCAGCCACTACAAACAAGCACCGAACAAGCCACGATGCTGGATTCACGGTTCGCCGATTCACCATTCACCTCACATCCTCCCGCGCCGCTGATAGAACCGGTAACGCTCGAGAATCGACACGACGTATTGCTTCGTCCCGGGAAAATCGATGTTGCTCTGAAACTCCCGGGCCGAGACTGGCCGCGCGCCATTGCCCCCTGCCCAGCGTTGTGCCCGGCTCGGCCCGGCATTGTATTCGGCGAGCGCAAACGGCAGAGGATCTCGCATCTGCTGCCAATGCATGATCGCCCGGTGCAAATACCAGGAGCCGGCTTGCAGGTTCGTGTTCGGGTCAAACAACTCCTCGATCTGGAAATTATCCGTCCGATTCTCAGTCGCCCATTCGCGCGCCGCGATCTCGCTCACCTGCATCAGCCCGCGCTCACCCGCCGCGCCGAGCTTTTGCGGATCGAACCGGCTCTCACGCCAGACGACCGCTTTGACCAGCATCGGATCGAGATGGTTCGCCGCCGCGGCCGCGCGGATGAGTTGATCGTATTGCTGAAAACGCGCCGGGCTCAGCCATTCGTAAAGGGTGTAAAATGGATCGCCCGAGCGGAGCGCGAGCAGCCCGATGCCCACGCCCGCGGCCATGAGCAAACAGATGATCAGCTTGAAAAGAAAACGCACCGTAAGCTTACCCTTCTCGGGCTGGATATATTGGTCGCCGCGCGGAGAATCACCGGCAGAATCAATCCACGGCCGCCCTCGCTGAGCAATTAAATTCATGTCCCAGTTCATTCGCGTCATCGTCGATCGCTCCATCCGGCGCGAGCTCGACTACGCCGTCCCCGAACCGCTGCGCGATCGCATCGCGATCGGCTCGCGCGTGCGGGTGCCGTTTCGCGACCGCTCGTTGCTGGCCACGGTTGTCGCCACCCTTGCCGAGAGCCCGGCCAAAGGGATCAAGCCGATCGCGGAGTTGTTAGGTGACAAACCAGTCGTTAGTCCGCGCCTCATCGAGCTGGCACGCTGGATGGCGACTTACTATTGCTGCCCGATTGAAACCGTCATGCGGAGCCTTCTTCCACAGGTCATCCGCAAGGCCGAGGTCGGCTGGAAAAAGCAGCTCTTCGTTAGGCTGACGAAACTCCCGGCAATCGAAGAGCTGGAGAAATTACGGCGACGCGCCCCGCGCCAGGCCGAGCTGCTCGAGGCAATCGTGCAACTGCCGGAGGCAATTCCCGCCGCCGATCTCCTGCGCCAAACTGCGCTCGACAACGCCGCCCTGCGTGCCCTCGTTAGGCGCGGATTCATCGAGTTGCACGAGCAGGCGGTCGAGCGCGATCCGCACGCGGGAGAACAATTCATCGCCGACGCCGAGTACGCCCTCAACGAAGAACAAACCGCCGCGCTCAAGTTAATCGAAACTGCACTCGCCAGCCCGCAGACTCATCCGCCAATCCTTCTCCACGGCGTCACCGGCAGCGGGAAGACGGAAATCTATCTGCAGGCGATCCGCGCGACCCTTGCCCGCGGCAAAACGGCCATCGTTCTCGTCCCGGAAATCTCGCTCACGCCTCAAACCGTCGAGCGCTTCAAAAACCGTTTCGCCGCCGCGCCGGATATGGTTGCGGTGCTGCACAGCCATTTGTCGGAAGGCGAGCGCCACGACGAATGGCATAAGCTCCATTCCGGTCGCGCGAAAATCGTGATCGGCGCGCGCAGCGCCATCTTCGCTCCCCTCGAAGACCTTGGCCTGATCGTGGTCGACGAAGAACACGAAACCTCCTACAAACAGGAAGAAGCGCCGCGCTACCACGCCCGCGACGTCGCGGTTGTTCGCGCAAAACTCGAGAAGTGCGCCGTCCTTCTCGGGAGCGCGACGCCTTCGCTCGAAAGTTATTACAACGCCGCGCGCGGCAAATACGTCCTTAGCACTCTCACCCAACGCGTCGACCAATGCCAGATGCCGCTGATCCGGATCGTCGATCTCCGCCAGGAACGCCGCAAAGAAAAAAGCGCCGCCATCCTCTCGGAAAAACTGCGCAGCGCGATCGAGACTCGCCTAACGAGAAAAGAACAGACCATCCTCTTCCTCAATCGTCGCGGCTTTTCCACCTCCCTGCTTTGCAGCAATTGCGGGAAAGCGCGCGATTGCCCCAATTGCAGCGTCGCGCTCACTTTCCACCGCACCAACGCGCGCCTCAGCTGCCATCTCTGCGGGCACAGCGCCGCTGTTCCGAAGCGCTGCCCCGAGTGCGGCGAAAACGCCCTTATCTACGCCGGGTTCGGGACCGAGAAAGTGGAGGAAAACGTGGCGACGCTCTTTCCAAAAGCAGTCGTTAGGCGAATGGACGCCGACTCGATGACTCGCAAGGAAGCTTACCGCGACACTCTTCACGCCTTTCGCAGCGGCAAGATCGATATCCTCGTCGGCACCCAGATGATCGCGAAAGGGCTGCACTTCCCGAATGTCACCCTCGTCGGCATCATCAATGCCGACCTCGCGCTTCATCTCCCCGACTTCCGCGCCGGCGAACGCACCTTCCAATTGCTCACCCAGGTGGCCGGCCGGGCCGGCCGCGGCGAAGCGCCCGGTGAAGTATTTGTTCAGACCTACACGCCTTTTAGTCCATCGATCCAGTTTGCCCGCCATCACGATTATGCCGGCTACTTCGAGCAGGAACTCGAGTTCCGGGAACAATGTAAGTTCCCGCCAACCACTCACGCCGTCCTGATCACCGCCCGTTCCGAACACGAGACTCACGCCAGCTTCTCGGCCGAGACCCTCGCTCGCCGGCTGCGGGAGAACCTACCTAACGAGTATAGCATCAGCGACCCTGCCCCGGCGCCCTTGGAAAAGCTCCAGGGGCAATACCGTTTCCACATTCTTGTGCGCGGCGAAGCCATTGTCCGCCTCAGCCGTCTGCTGCGTCAGACCCTCGACAAACTCCCCTTTCCCGAAGACGTCACCGTCGCAGAGGACGTCGATCCTTATCAGTTGCTTTAGTCGTATCGGAACCCGCAGCGACTGCGGCAGACTTACGCCGAGAGTTGCCGGATCTAGCGTAACTGCAACTCCTGAAGGAGATGCCGGCCGATCCCGGGAAGCAGCGTCTTATCGTCGGCTGTTCCCCGAGTGAGAATGACGATGACATACTTCTGGCCGTCGAATAACTCGACATAGGCCGCATCGTGGCGGACCTCGCTTGTATCGCCCTCCTTCGACCAGAGCCGCGCGCCGACAGGCAGAGATTCACCGAAGAAGCCTGTTATTTGATTTTCGTCGGGGCGCGGCGGAGTTAACGGGCGCGCGAGCAATCGAAGCATGGCTTCGCTGGCCGAGGGAGAGATAGCATGACGGCGCGCGATCCAGAGAAGGAGTGAGGCGACCGAGTTCGCGCTGACGCGATTACGATTGGCTTTGTTTTCGCCAAGGATCTGCATCTCGCGCCCATAGGGACCAAAGCTCCACGGCTTAAGAAAAACGCTCGCGTCGTAGCCCAGCGAAGCGAAGTAACGATTGAGGCTGCGCCTGCGGTAGAAAAACTGTTCGAGCGCCTTGCCATCCAATTCGGGTCCACTCGTCGTCTCGCTCAGCACGTCGACCAGATAGGACGCGGCGTCGTTATCGGAGAGGCGAATCATTTCGCTCAAAGCCCGCTCAACCTCCGGCGTGAAATGATCCTGGTGAAAGGCCGCCGCCATGAAGAATAGCTTTACCAGCGAGGCAGGATAAAACGGCGCGTCGCCATGATATTCGGCCCGAACCATCTTTTCTGGGTGCGTAAGGTCGATAACGCTAAGTGCGAGATTATCAGCAGTCAGTTTCGGGAAATCCTTCAACGAGGCTGCCGCGGCGCGAGTTACTCTAGCTCTGAGGTCGGGACTGACCGACACGGCATGGAATTCCCGAAAGTCACCGCGACCAGGCTCGGCCAGGGTGGTCAGAAGAAATGCAGTTAGTAACTTACCGATTGATCGCACTTGCGCTTCCTGTCTTCAGCGCCCTCAGTCGCTCCAGCAAACTAACCTGGGCAGGGTTGATCTTCCGCTGCGCCACTTCCAGTGGAAAAAACTCTGCGCGATCAATCTCGGGAAAGTTTCGGTATTCTCCGGAACGGGGCGGCCACTCCAGCTGGAAGGTGTTGGAGCAGACAACGACATCGTTAGGCAAATCGCCCTCGAAGGCCCAGGCATGAACGGTTTTGCCGCCTTTTTGCCGGATCGTGCCTAACGACAGTAGCTCGCCTTCCGGCTGGAAGCCGAGTTCTTCGGCGAATTCAACCCGCGCGCGGGTAAGCAGGTCCTCGCCGGCCACGGGCTCGCCTTTCGGGATGGTCCAGGCGCCTTCATCTTTCCGAACAAAAAAGGGACCGCCGGGATGAACGAGCAGCACCTCGAGGCCGGCGCTCCCGGAGCGATACATGAGCAAGCCGGCGCTGGTGCGGGAGCCGCCTCCCATCACCCGACAGCGACTCCTTTCCAGAAGGCAATCCGTCCTTTGATGTTAGCGGCGGCTTGTTTTGGCTCGGGATAATACCAGGCGGCCGCCTGGTTGACCGCGCCGTCCACGACGATGTCGTAGTAACTCGCCTCGCCCTTCCAGGGACAATGCGTATGATGCTCACTCGCGCGGAAATATTGGCGCTGGATCGACTCGAGCGGGAAGTAGTCGTTACCTTCGACAACGAGCGTGTTATCGCTCTCGGCTAAAGTGACGCCATGCCAGGTAGCTTTCATTGAGTTATTCCTTTCTGATGGTGAGGTTGAAGATAGCTTTGGCCATTATTTCAGGCTGGAAAGTTGCGCTAGCTTGCGATCGATCGAACACCGTCGATCAGGCGGTTCACTTCTTCTTCCGTCGTGTAACAGGCACAGCCGGCCCGGACCAATCCCTGCAATCCGAGGCCAAGGCGCTCGACCACGGTAGTGGCGTAGAAGTCGCCATCAGACACGTAGACGCCGCGCTGAGCAAGACGCTGTGCGACCTCGCGAGCTGAAAGACGAGCCACGGTAAAGGCAAGTGTAGGAGTGCGCGGCTCGTCAGGCGATGGGCCATAGGTTTTCACTCCATCTATTGCCTGAAGACCGTCCCAGAGCTGCCTAACGAGCATAAGACCCCGGCGGTGCAGCCCGGCAAAAGCGGCCGCGAGGCGATCGCGCCTGCTCTCGCCGGCCACGAGCGAAGCAAGGAAATCAACCGCCGCGGCGGCACCCGCGATCCCTTCGTGATTTTGCGTGCCGGTCTCAGCCCGCTCAGGCGCGGTATCCGGCGCGGGCGCGAGCTTTGGGAAATCGAGCGCGGCAAGCAAATTGTGCCGGCCATAAAGAATTCCGATGTGCGGTCCGTAAAACTTGTAGGCTGAACAACTGAGGAAATCGCAATCCATCGCACCCACATCGACGAGCTGATGCGGCGCGTAGTGGACCGCGTCGACGAAAATCCT